>JABDJU010000146.1 GCA_013003325.1 Acidimicrobiales bacterium | reverse complement strand
ACGATGTAGTAGGTGTCGGTCTGCTGGGTGTCGGACGGAGCGATCGAGTGGGTAACGCCAGACAACCCGCCCAGTGTGAACTGAGTGACCAACGCGATCGAGAACAGCATCGCCGTGTTGAGGATGAGCTTTCCGCCCCACAGCGTCGCAAGCCAGTTGAGTATCTTCACACCGGTCGGCACCGCGATGAACATCGTTGCGACCGAGAATGCGGTAACCGAGAGCGGGCCTATGCCGGACACAAACATGTGATGGGCCCAAACGCCCCACCCCATGAACCCGATCGCGATCCCCGAGAACACCATGAACGGGTAGCCGAAGATCGGCTTGCGGGAGAAGGCCGGAATCACCTCGGACACGATGCCGAAGGCGGGAAGGATCATCAGGTACACCTCGGGATGACCGAAGATCCAGAATAGATGCTGCCAGAGCAAGGGGTCGGCGCCCTGCTGCACGTTGAAGAAGTTGCCGTCGAACTTGCGGTCGAACAGAAGCAACAGCTGGGCGACGGTGAGCACCGGAATGGCGAACAGCAGCAGGAACTGGGTGACGAGGGTCATCCAGGTGAAGACTGGGATCCGCATCCAGGTCATGCCGGGCGCCCTCATGTTGAGCACCGTGGTGATCAGGTTTACAGCGCCGGTCAGCGAGCCAATACCGGTGATCAGCAGAGCCACGTTCCAGAAGTCGATGCCGACGCCCGGGCTGTAGGGAATGCCGTTGTTGGGGGCGTAGTTGAACCACCCGCCGTCGGGTCCGCCACCCAGGAACCAGCTTGTGTTGAGCATGAGGCCGCCCGCAAGAAACACCCAAAAGCTGAACGCGTTGATTCTGGGGAAGGCAACGTCTCGGGCACCGATCTGCAGCGGCATGAGATAGTTGGCAAACGCGGCGCCCATCGGCATGACGACCAGGAAGACCATCACGGTGCCGTGCATCGTGAAGATCTGGTTGTAGGCGTCGCCCGACAGCAGTCCGCTGTTGGGTTGGGCCAACTGGAGGCGGATGAGCAGTGCCGGCACGCCGCCCCACAGCAGGAAGAACAGCGAAGCTGCCCCGTACATGATGCCGATCTTCTTGTGGTCGACCGTGGTCAACCAGTTCTTCAACCCGGTGGGCTTGCGGGGACGAGAGAACGCTCCGAGCGGATTCGAGGCCCGGTCCGGACCTTGGCCCGATGGAAGTGCTCGTGGTTCGTCGATGATGGCCATGTCGAAGAACTCCTAGTCGAGGGTGGCGAGGTAGGCGATGAGGTGGTCGAGATCGTCGTCGCTGAGCCCGGGAAAGGCGGGCATGCCCCGGAGGTCATCGGGAGCCATGTCTTTCTGACTCGGTGCGTTCTTGATCCAGCGTTTGAGCTGGGCTCGGTTCCACCGCAGCTCATCTAGTTCGTCGTCAGACTCGTCGATGAAGCTCGGAAGATCAAGATAGTCATCGAGATATTGGGCGTTCTCCTGCCCCTCGTTGAGATCGTTGTCGTTGGCGTCGAGTCCGACGTAGGTGCTGTAGATGGCGCCGGCCATAACCGAACGGGTGGCGAAGTGGGTGAGGTTGGGGGCGGCCTTGGCGGTGAGCGGAGCCTCGAAATCTCGGCCCTGCCGATCGGCATCACCCTCGTTGCGTTCACCGGTGTAGAGCGGATCCTGGCCGATCCCCTCTTCCCACACGATGTGGCAGCTAGCGCACTGTTGCTGGAACAGCTCTCGACCTGCGGCTGCTTCGGATCCGGCCGCGGGAATGTCGGCGGTGGTGGCCTGGTTGGCGATCCACTCGTCGAACTCATCGGGCGGAAGGGCGATGGTGTTCATGCGCATCCGAGCATGCGACAGGCCGCAGTACTCGGTGCACCAGCCGGTGTACTCGCCTGGCTCTTCAGCGGTGAAGTTCCAGCTGTGCAGCCGACCAGGAACGGCGTCGCGCTTGCCGTTGAGTCGGGGAATCCAGAAGCTGTGGATGACGTCACGTGAGGTGATCGTGAGGTCGATCTGCTGGCCAGCCGGGATGACAAGCTCATTGGCGACCGAAATGTCGTCGTCGTCGAGCGCGATCTCCAACGGCCATTCGGCGTCGTCTGGGTCCCACTCGTCGGTCGAGTTGGGAAAGCCGTCACCGTCGACATCTTCGAAGAACCCGTCACCATCGATGTCGTAGCGGTATTCCCACCACCACTGCTGGCCGATGACCATCACATCGAGCTCGCCTTCGCCATCGAGGTAGCCACCGGGATCGTTGGCCTCTTCGAGATCCCAGATAGCGAGCACGGTGAACACCGAGATGCCGGCCAGGAGGACGGCCGGGGCTGCGGTCCAGCCCCACTCGAGGGTGGGGTTGCCATGGACCTGTTCGGGAAGGTCTTCAGGGTCGTAGTCCTCAGGCTTGACACGATTGCGAATGGCGAGAACGATGCCGCCGCCCACGACCAGAACACCGATCACGCCGGCGATCCACCAGATCGGCCGCATCAGGTCATCGATCATTTCGGCGCGAGGCCCTTCGGGTTCGAAGGTGTTGAGCGGCTTCTCCTCATCGGCGCACGCGGCGAGGGCGAGCGCAGCGAACAACGTGAGTCCGGCCCGGAGCGAGGCGGCCCGACCGGAGATTGTGCGGGATTTCACAAGCGTCATGTTCTCATCGGTTCTGGGTCGGGGACAACTCGCGGAGGGGGTGAAGTCAGTCATATGGCGACAATCCCTCTTCGGTTTCGGAATGGTCGCCGTCTTCGGAGTGATCATCACCGTGGTGCAACTCACGTTCGCCGGCGATGGCGCCGACGACGCCGCCGCCGATCACCAGCACGGCAAGGCTCGCCACCGCCGCGGAAATGAACCGTCGGGGCGCGTCGGTCTGGGCCAGCACCACCGCCGTACCGAAGATCAGGATCGCAACGACGCTGCCGGCGACGACGGCGCCGGTTTTGGAGACGGCCAGGAAGATCCGGGAGATCCCGATCATGATCGATGCGATCGCCAGTCCACCCAGCATCGGCACCTCGATCGGGCCCAGCATCCGCTCCTTGACGATCGCGTTGGTCTCGGGATCGCCGGTGGCCCGGTCGGACCATGCCAGCGCCAGCCATTCGATCGCCACCACAAAGAGCACGGCAAGACCGAGGTAGAGGAACACCGACGAGACCGCCACGCCGAGCATGAGGCAGGCCACGCCGGCAGCACTCAGGGCACCCCAATACGACGAGCGAGTGGGTGGTGTCACCTCGGGAACGACCTCGGTTCCCGCCAAGCGGGCCAGGGTCTCGGCTTCGCCATCTCGGGAGGCGAACAGGACACCGGCCAGAACTGCGGTGACTCCGAAGACACCGTGGAGGAGCGAGTAGCCGAGGTGCTCACCGACGCCGCCCTTGAAGCCATAAGAGAGCACGCCGACGACATCGCCGCCGGTGATCAAGCCGTAGGCGACGGCTCCGAGCCATGCACCGACCGAGAGTGCGATCAAATACTTTGGACCCCAGGTGAACACGTCAGATCCTCACTTGGTGATGTAGATGACGTACCACATCAAGAGGTACGCCGCGTACGTGGTGAACCAAAAGAACGCAGCGCCGTAGAGACCCTCGAGATCCTTGGCGCTGTACTGCCCGCCCAGGGTGCGAAGCCCCATAGCGGCGAGGTAGGCCATGCCGGCCAGTGTCATGACGATGTGAGATCCGATGATGCCGTAGAACAACGGTGGACGATTCAGCGCATCGAGCTCATCTCCCCCGGTCGGGTACAGCGGCATGTCCATGATCGAGAGCAGATAGCCGGTCTGGGCGATGTAGGCGAAGCCCAGGATCATGATGAACCCGAGTGCGATGTAGGTGTTGGGCCGGTCATCGTTCTTCATCGAAACCAGAGCCCAAACGAGGGTGGCTGCCGACAAGCTCCAGGTGGCCAGCATCATGTTGGGCTGGGTGAGGGGGATGACGACACCGGAGGGCAGCCACGTCTCGCCCATCCCGATGACTTCTTGGCGGTAGCCGATGTACAGCCCGACCATGCCCAGGAAACCCATGAACACCGCAGCGCTGGCGAAGGCGGTGCCCAGGACCAGCAGGCGGGGGCGGGCAGCCTCGGGGGCCGGGGCGTCGCCGGTGATCGGGGTGTAGAGCGATACGTCGGTCATACCGACACCTCCTCTGGTTCGGCTGAGTCGACATCGTCGGCGGTGTTCATATCGAGTACTGGATTGGCCGAAGTGACACGAGGTTGGCTGTCGAAGTTGCCGAGCGGCGGCGGCGATGCGGTCGTCCACTCGAGCGTGGTGCCTATCCACGGCTCGGACTGCGAACCGGTCTTGGTGAAGCCAGCCGACGCCGCGATGAGGAGGGTGAGGCCGACACCGGCAGCGGCTCCAGCCACGCCGAGGAGCACGAGCAAGTTGCCCACGCTGGCGAGGCCGTCGGTATCGGCGATCGCAGGCAGGGCGGGCTGACCGTCGAATCCGCCCAGAACCTCACCGACCGCCCACAGCGCTCCGCCGCCGCCGATCGAAAGCAGAGCCAGGGAGCCGAGGCCGGCGTTGGCGCGGTGACCCCAGATCTTGTGAGCCCAATGCGATACGCCGGCCAAGCATCCGAGCAGGGCGCCGGTGACGACGAGCGCGGTGACCCCGGCGTTGAAGGTTGTGCCGTTGAGCATCAGCGCGTCGGGAAGGTCGGGCACGTCGGTGCGATCGGTGAGCGCGTTGTTGACGTCGATGATGAATCCGACGATCGGTTCGACCGCACCCAGCAGCGACACTGCCGCTCCGGCCAGAACCATCAACCCGGCAGCGAGGCTGGCGCCGAGCGGAACGGTGAATCCCGGCTTGCCGACTTTGAGGCTCTCGCCGGCCAACGCCAGCGCGGCAAGGATCGGCAGGATGCTGGCCAGCAGGGCGATCACGAGTAGGGCGTTGTTGAAGTCGATACCGCCGGTGCGGCGACCGAAAGAGGTGACATCAGCTCCGAAGGCGGTCAAGGCCAGCAGTCCGATGGCGACCATGGTCGACTGGCGGAACCGCAACGGGCGGTCGGCATGTACGGCGATCGCGTCGAGAGCGATGCCCAGCACCGGGATGGCCAGCCAGTACACCGACGGGGCGATGGTGATCGTGTCCATCACGGCGGACAGGCTCGTGGTGTCGACCAGTGACTGATACCCACCGCGCACATCGATGAAGGAGATGATCAGCTGACCGATTTGAACCGGCACCGTGAGCAGACCGAGCAGGGCGAACACGAAGAAGCTCCAGGAGGTGAGCGGCATCATCTCGAGCTTCATGCCCGGCGCCCGCGCTCCGATCACCGTGGTGGCGATACACACCAGGGCCCACACGATCGCGGCCATCATCCCACCGAGGGCTAGCGCCCACAGGACCACGAAGTCGCGCACCCCGCCGCCCGGACCGCCGTTGCCGATGTAGGCAGCGACGAGCATGGCGGCCGATGCCAGCCACATCCAATAGGCGGCCGCTGCACCACGGGCAAAGGCGATGGCGCTGGCTCCTACCTGGAGGGGCACGATGAACGTCCCGATCCCGACCAGAACCGCAACGATTCCGCCGAAGACCAACAGCTCGCGACTCATCGACCAGACCTGCACCAGTTCGTTGGCATCTTCGAGCATCGAGACCGACCCCGTGTCGAGCTGCTCGATGGCGCTAACCAGGCGGAGAACGAGGCCTGCGAGCCCCAACGCCAAGCCACTGAAGATCCACAACCGGCCTACCGTCTTGTGGTCACCGGTGCCAAGAGTTCGGTCGAACAGTGCGGCTTCAACTGATTCGTTGGACATCAACACAAAACCTCGAACGCTTGAATCTGGCGCGACCAACCGCACTGCGGGCATGAACGGCCACACTGTACCTCCGAGCGCCCTGAACTCGGAAACTTCCGGACCATATTGGTGGTAGGTCGTCACAAATCGCCGGCCTCGATTTCTGAGGTGAGCCCGGCGGACGGCGAACGATCTCAGAGCACCAGCCGGTCGATGGCCATCGCGGCA
>JABDJU010000136.1 GCA_013003325.1 Acidimicrobiales bacterium | reverse complement strand
GAGCAACGAGACGGCGTTGCAGGCGCAGGCAAACTCGGGCAGCGATCGATGCCATCGCAGCGGGTAGTCGTCGCCGAAGGTGAGCCTGGGGTTCCGTGCTCGAATGCGGTGATGATCGCCCGCTCGGGGCGTCACTGTCGTCACAAAGGACCTATCGGCGGCGTTGGCGATGAGCTGAACCGTCGACAACGACGCCGCCTGAGAGCGCCGGAGCAGAGATTGTCCTTCCTCCCGTACCAGGAGCTATTGTGCCCCTTGTCACGAATGGAGAGGTGCGTGAGCAGGATTCAGTCGACAACCGTTGCGGGCATCTCGGCTTCGCGACCCACGATGGGACTGGCAACGTGGGCCTGACCAACCCGGTAGACGTCGAGGAAGTCCTCGAGCACATCACCCACGCCGAGCGACGAGAGCTGGTCACCGAAGGGCTCGACGGGATTCGGGGTCGCGTCCATCCGCTGGGTTGGGTGGCGCTCGGGTTGTTCGTGCTCGGGCTGTTCTTCACCTTCGCGACCGACACCGACCTGCTGCTCGGCAACATGGCCTGGTGGCATTGGCTCCTCATCGTGGGCCTCGGAGCGGCATCGCTGAACTTCACCGTGCTCGATCGGGTACGAGCGGGGATAGAGAAGCTGAGCGACTTTGCTATCGACGGTGTCGGTGTCGACGTGGTGAGGGGATCCACGGCCTCTCTGGTGGTCGGGCTGTTGGCCATGGTCATCTTCAGCTTCACCCACGACATCGAGGTCGGTATCACTTCCGGGTTCGGGTTTGCCTTGCTGGTGGGTTCGATCCTGATGGGCCCCGTCTGGGTGCTCACCTGGGGCGTGTTCATGCTTGCGCTCTACAGCTCGCTGACCCGCTACATCGCACGATTCGTCGAACGAGACCTGATCATCGCCGAGATCAGCGCCATGTCGTGGCAGGTGTTCGCTCTGATCGCACTGCTGGGCGTCGGCTACGGCGTTCGGGAGGCGATCAACCCCCGTATCGATTTCTGGTGGGCCGAGTTCAGCAACCGACGCAAGGCGCTGCTCGACTTCGTTCTACACGTGACGCTGTTCCTCCCGTTCCTCATCGCCGCCCTTCGCATCCTGCAGCCCTACGCCAAGATCTCGCTCGGCTTCAAACGTGACTTCTCCGGCGAAACAGACGGCTCCTGGCCCTCGGGATGGCGGGTCTGGGAGACCTGGGAGCAGCAGGGTGACGCCGGTCAGCTACCGACGGGGCCGATTCAGGCGATGATCTTCGTCGCCTTCGTTCTGTTCTTCTTGCAGGTCTTGGCCGATGCGATCAAACACGGTTTCACGCTGATCCATCGGGAGGACCTCGGCCAGGTCCCCGAACACGACGCCCCAATGCGGGTCGAGTAGGGAGTTCGAATGTTAGGACTGGATCTCGGCGAGTTCTTGTCGATGCTGATGTTCCTCATTTTCATGGCGATGATCCTCACCGGCTACAACGTCGCGTTCTCGTTCGCGTCGACCGCTCTCGCGTTCACCTTCCTGGGTGATGTCTTCGACGTCTTCAACCCGCAGTCGTTGAACACCCTCCCGTTGCTGTGGGCCCAGAACCTTGGTCGGTCGGGCAACACCGTTTTGCTGGCGGTGCCGCTCTTCGTTTTGATGGGGGCGATTCTCGAACGGTCCGGACTGGCCGAACGGCTTCTGCGCGCCATCGGGATGCTCATGGGGCCACTGCGAGGCGGGGTCGCTGCCGCTGTCATCGTGGTCGGCACCCTGCTGGCCGCCGCGACCGGAGTGGTGGCGGCAACGGTGATCGTGATGGGCCTGTTGTCCCTGCCGGCGATGGTGGACCTGGGTTATGACCACAAGTTGGCCACCGGCGCAATCACCGCGTCGGGAACGCTGGCCCAGTTGTTGCCTCCGAGCTTGGTGCTGATCCTGTTGGCCCAGCAGATGGGTGTGGGAATTATCGGCTTGTTTGCCGGGGCGCTGATACCGGGGTTGTTGCTCGCCGGATTCTACGCCGTCTACGCATTGGGCATTTCCGCCATCAAGCCAGAGGTTGGCCCGGCAATGCCCAAGGAACAGCGCACTCTCAACGGCAACGTCACGACCCCCCATGCGCTCTCCATCGCAGGTGTGCTCGCCCTGCTGCTCGGCATCGTGGTTCTTTCGCTGAGCAACCTGAATTCGGCGTTGATCGTCGTCGTCATCGGCTATGTGGTGGTTTTCGCTCTCCTCCAGTTTGGTTCAATGTTGATCGCTGAAGTCGTTGTTTCCATCATCCCGACGGTGCTTCTCATCATGGGCGTGCTAGCTGCGATCTTCCGGGGAATCGCAACCCCATCGGAGGCCGGTTCGATCGGCGTACTCGGGGCCCTTCTGCTCGGTGGCCTCAACTACTACTTCGACAAGGTTCTGGCCGCCGACGGCGGCGATCACATCGACCCCACTTGGCGGCTCACACCGCAGGCGTTTCGGGAGGCCGGCCGCAGCACGGGCAACATCACGATCCTGGTTCTCACCCTCGTGTTCTCCTCCACGTTCTTCAGCCTGGTCTTTCGGGAGCTGGGAGGGTCGGACAAGACCTCCGAGTGGCTCACGGCGATCGGCGGTGGCAAAACCGGCTTTGTGATCGTGGCGATGATCGCGGTGTTCATTCTCGGAATCAATCTCGAATTTCTCGAGATCACCTTCATCGTCGTACCGATCTTCGTGCCCGCCATGCGGGAACTGCAGTTCACCGAGGTCGAGATCATCTGGTTCACCGTCCTCATGGCGGTCAACCTCAACATGGCGTTCATCTCACCCCCGGTCGGGTTCTCGCTCTTCTACCTGCAGAGCGTGGCACCGCCCGAGGTGAAGACCGCCGACATTCACAAGGGTGCTATTCCCTTCATGGTTTTGCAGGGAATAGCGCTGGTGGTGCTCGGCGTGTTCGAAGGCATCACCGAGTTCTCATACGACTTGTTCGTCAGCGCGCCGGGAGACGGTTGACGGCTCGACGAACGGACTTCGGCTAGTTTGGACAACGGACCCGGCCAATGCTGGGTAGCCACACACCAAGGAGAGGTACATGCAAGAAGAAGAGACCGGTATGGAAGAGGCTGAAATCAGTCGGCGATCGTTCCTGGGCAGGGCCGGCGTTGGAGTTGCCGGCTTGGCAGCTACATCGGCGGTGCTCGCCGCCTGTTCGTCCGACCCCGATTCGTCGCTGGAGGAGAGTCTCGACGGAAACGAGGACGGCACCCCGGCCGAAGGAACCGACTCCGACGAAGAGACCGTGGAGCTCGTGCAAGACTCTGACCTGCCCGAAATCGAAATCGAAATGGCTACCAGCTGGCCCACCGGGCTCGTCACCCTCTACGGTGCCGCCGAGATCTTCGCTCAAGAGGTGAGCCGGCTGACGGGAGGCAGGTTCAAGATCAATGCCCGACCCGCAGGTGAGATCGTGGGTGGTCTCGAGGTCCTTCCCACGGTTCGTGACGGTGGCGCCGGAGCCGGCCACACCGCGTCGTACTACTACACCGGCATCAACCCGGCCACGCAGTTCGGAACGGCCGTACCCTTTGGGCTCACCAGCCGCCAACAGAATGCATGGCTGTACGAAGGCGGCGGCTTGGAGATCATGCGTGATTTCTACGCCACCGAGTTCGGGCTGATCCAGTTCCCGGCCGGAAACACCGGGGTGCAGATGGGTGGCTGGTTCTCCAAGGAGATCAACACCGTGGCCGACATCCAGGGCCTCACGATGCGTATCCCCGGTATCGCCGGCCAGGTGCTCAACAATCTCGGAGGAGAGCAGGTCTCGGTGGCGGGCGGCGACATCCTCCCTTCGATCCAGACCGGCGCGATCGATGCGGCTGAGTTCGTGGGCCCGACCGACGACCTCATTCTCGGTCTCGACGAACTCGGCAGCGATCTGTTCTACTACCACCCCGGCTGGTGGGAACCCGGTCCCTCGCTCGAGGTCCAGTTGCCGCTGTCGACCTGGAACGATCTACCCGAGGTCTACAAGGCCGCAGTCGAGAACGCCGCCGCCACCGCCAACGTGCGGACGAAGGCCAAGTATGACGTGCTGAACCCTCGTGACCTTCAAAAGGTGAAGGAGTTCGCCGAGATCCGGCAGTTCAGTGACGAGATCCTCAGCGCCTTCAAGGAGGAGACCGAGAACGTGCTGAACACCATCGCCGGGGAAAACGCCGTCTTCAACGAGATTTTGGGTCCCTGGCGTGAGTACCGCGACGCCGTGCAGGAATGGCACGGTCTGGCCGAGACCTCGATGCTCACCGCCGCAGCGCTGTAGACGCTTCCGAAACTCGATGGCATCGGGCCGCCCTCTGGGCGGTCCGGTGGCGTCGGCTACCGCCCAGCGACACGGGCCGCGATGCGTTCTATCGCTTTCTGCGACCCCTTCGGGACGGTGTATTCGACCTCGTCGATCAGCCAGTCCGTTGTGATCAGGGTGTCCCGCGTCATCGTGATTTTGGCCGACCGGTCCAACCGTTTCAGGAGCCGCTTGGCGACCTGGCGGATCTTGCCACCCTCCAACAGCACCAACCCGTCGCTGGTATGGGCCAGGACGCGGTACATCGTGGTGGCGGTGATGGCGACGGCGGCCCCCAAGACCGCCACCGCGAGGCGACTCGGCCATTGTTCGAAACCGGCTGCGATCGCGACGGCCAGGGAGCCGACGAAGGCGGCGGCGGCATAGGGATAGGCGAGGCGGTGTCGAGTCCACATGAAGGCTGCGTCGTACACCCGCTCCCCGGGTTCTACAAAGGGCTGAACCGATCGAAGCAGGATGCTGTGCCGCATAGGTCGATCCGAGTCTAGAGACGCTCGGTCTACCGCTCAGCACCTGTGGGCCGATATACTTGATATTGATAGCCGAGAGACCCTCAACGATCACCGCTGGTGGTCCGATAGGTAGTCAATCGGACGCAGCGCAGCCGGCGGGTGTCGGCACACGGCCCGGTCACAGGAGTCCACCGCCGTTCCGCTGCACCGCCATCGAGAGATCGATGGAGCGCGACAGCACCCGACGCAGTCCGCACCCACACCTAGGAGTAACCAATCGCCCTCTTAGAGTCCCCGATTTCTGCAGATCAACTGCGGCCCCCTCAGGGAAACGACGCCGCCGGTCCGATCGCGCCGCCGCCGCGCCACTTGACCGAGATGATCCAACGCCACCTCGACGGCCTGGCCTCCGAAGAGGATGTCGACACCCTTCGAGCGAATCGATCCCACTGGATCAACGGCTTGATCAGGATGCTGGACGACGTCGAGTTCGCCATCGAAGACACCAAACGGTTCGTGCCGCGACCGACCAAGTTCCTGGTCCTCGACGATCTCGCAAGCGAGGCCGACCGGATCGACGCGGTGCTGACCGACCTGGCGGGTCCGCCTCGACGGGGCGGCAGGAAAGCAGCGCCCGCTCCTGGCGAGGCGATCGCAACCCTCCAACTGTCATGGCTTCCGGGCCGTGTCGTCGCCTGGCTCGGGGGCTGGAACGCCGATCCGTCCGAGGCTGAACGCATCCCCGAAATGCTCGCTGCGGCCGGCTCGGTTCTCGAGTGGACCGAGCACGACGACATCAAACTGCCTGACGGTTCTACGGTTCCTGCCGTGCAAGCGCCGCTCGACCAGTCCCTCGGGTGGCTGGTCTCGCTCGCCGACACAAAGGACGACGAGACGATCGGCGTCAGCGCTACCTGGTTCGGTTTGGTGGCTGCCACCGCAGTGCGGACGGTGACCCAGGGCCGAATCGTTCCGGCTCTCGCTCGCGCCCAGCGAGGTTCGATTCCCGACAAGCCGCCCCAGAACCACAGCCACTACGAGGTCACGTGGAAGCCCGCTCTGGTCCCGCCGGAAACCATCCGCCTTCTGGCCGAGTCGTGTCCCGGCGCGGCCGCCGCATTCGAAACCAAACGTGACCGGAGAGCATTCACCGACGCCGTCCTCGCCGACCTGACCGACACCATTGTGGCGACGTCGGCCAAGAGCCTCGAGGTTCCTGCCCCGCCACCTTCGCTCTCTAACCGTTCGGACATGATCGAAGCGGTGCTGGCCCGTCTCGACGGAGAGCCGTTCAGCGCCCCGACCCGCCTGGGATCCGATTTGGCCCGACGGCTCGACCAGTGGAGCTCACCGGTCACCCAAGCGACCAAACATCCTCTGGTGGTCGAACTCAACGAGCCTGATGCGAGCGGTGCGTGGCACCTTCGGGTTCTGGCCCACGGCGACAAGAAATCGCTCGATCCGGTTGAGCAGGTGATGGTCACCTCGTCCAATGTGCGCTCCAAGCGGATCAGGGATCACCTGTTGCGGCTCGAACGCTTGTACGACGTCCTTTTGCGCCCCGGAAGCCGGCGCCGTGGAGAAGTGCTGCTCTCTCAGGACGAAGCCTGGACGTTCATGACAAAGGTCGGCGAGGTGCTTCTCGCCAACGGATATGACGTCCGTGTCCCCAGCCTGTCCCGCAAGAAGGCAACCGCCTCGCTCCGGCTCACCGCCGAAGAGACCAAAGACTCTGTGGTCGGTGCCCAGCAGCTGGCCAACGTGAGGTGGTCGGCGGTGTTCGACGGCGTCGAGCTCAGCGCCGCCGAGATCGCTGAGCTCGCTCGCGAGGCCCGTCCGCTGGTGCAGGCCCAGGGACAGTGGGTCGAGCTCGACAAGGCGGATTTGGCCCAGGCCGCGAAAGCCCTGGCCGAACGGGAGGAGCAGAAGACTCTCACTGGTGCCGACATGCTTCGCCAGGCCCTCGGGCTGGAAGGCTCACCGCTTCCCGGCGGCGTGTCGATAGCCGGTTCGGGTTGGGCCGTCGACCTTCTGCGCAGCGCCCAGAACCTCCCTACCGACCTTCCAACCTCGCCCGACGGATTTGTCGGTGAGCTTCGCACCTACCAGGCCAACGCGCTCGCATGGTTGGGATTCCTCGAATCGGCGGGCCTTGGCGGCTGTCTGGCGCTCGACATGGGCCTCGGCAAGACACCCACGATGCTGGCCCACATCGCCCAGTCGACGGACAAAGGCCCGGCCCTCGTGATCGCGCCGCCTGCGGTGGTGGGT
The DNA here is from genome assembly GCA_013003325.1 of Acidimicrobiales bacterium. Taxonomy (GTDB): domain Bacteria; phylum Actinomycetota; class Acidimicrobiia; order Acidimicrobiales; family SZUA-35; genus JABDIY01. Next base: position 4,213 of record JABDJU010000136.1, on the reverse strand, counting down.
AACTGGGCATCCGAAGCCCGCAAATTCGTTCCCGGGGTCAAGGTGCTCGTGCATCACGGGCCGAACCGGGCGAGCGGCGTCGGCATCGCGCAGGCGGTTCGCAAGGTCGACGCCGTCATCACCACCTACGGCACCGCCATCAGGGACATGGCGCGGCTCGAAGACATCGACTGGAACATCACGGTCCTCGATGAAGCTCAGGCGATCAAGAACCCGGCCAGCGAGACCGCCCAAACGCTGCGCCGCCTGAACGGGCGATCCAAGCTTGCGCTCACCGGCACGCCGATCGAAAACGGGCCCGGCGATCTGTGGGCCATACTCGACTGGGCCAACCCCGGACTGATGGGTTCACGAAACTCGTTCATCGCCAACGTGTCGTCCAACAAGAACGGATCGATGTCGAGCCGGGAGAACGTCGAGGATGTGTTGAAGGCGCTCAACGGTCTTCTCGTGTTCCGCCGTACCAAAGCCGAACCGGCAATCGCGGCCGAGCTGCCCGACCGTATCGATGAGCTCGATCACTGTGCGATGACACCCGAGCAGGTGGGGCTGTACCAGGCCACACTCGACACGCTCCTGCAAGAGACAAGCGACGAAGACTCTCCCAAGAAGAAGGGGGCTGTGTTGGCGGCGATCACCAAGCTCAAGCAGATCTGCAACCATCCGGCAAACTTCAACTCCGAAGATGACGGGCCGATCGCAGGGCGATCCGGCAAGCTCGCTCGCCTCGAAGAGATCATCGACAGCGTGTTCTCCAACGGAGAGAAAATCCTGATCTTCACCCACTTCGCAACGTGGGGCGAGACGCTGGCCAATTATCTCACCAAACGCAGCGGCCTACCCATCGAGTGTTATCACGGAGGCCTCGGCCGCTCCGCCCGCGACCGGTTGGTCGATGAGTTCCAGAGCAGCGATGGCGCCGGCGCCATGGTGCTGTCGTTGAAAGCGGGCGGCACCGGCCTCAACCTCACCGCTGCCTCGCACGTGGTGCTCTACGACCGATGGTGGAACCCCGCGGTCGAAGACCAGGCCCGAGACCGGGTGTGGCGTATCGGGCAGAAGAACACGGTGATCTGCCACCGGTTGGTCTGCCCTGGAACCATCGACGAGCGGGTCGAAGAGGTCGTGGCCGGCAAGCGACAGATCGCCGACCTGGTGCTGCCGAAGAGTTCATCGGTGGGGGATCTCGACACCGAGCAGCTCCAAGCGGTGCTCGGCATCGATCCCGACGCACTACTCACCGTCGACGAGGTCGATGCTGCACCCATGGAGGCGATCGCGTGAACGGACAGCAACAACAACAGGGCAGGAACGGCAACGGGTCACGGGCCAATAAACGCAAACGGGCCCGCAACCGCAAGAGCAAGGCAAAGCAGAACCGTGCGTTCTGGGGCGACGAAGGTCGGCTTCCCGAGCCGCCGACCCGGGCCCGGATCACCGACGATCCGGTGTCGGTAATCCGATCGCTGGGGCGCCCCCCGATGCCCGGCTTCGAGCAGCAGGCCCAGCACTACTTCGAGGCGGTCACGATGCGAGCGGTCGCCATAGGGGCGGCTATCGCTGCGGCCGGCGACATGGTGGACGCCGACGAGCTCTGAGCTTCGAGCTGCGACCCCACGCGCCGGCAACTAGAGTTTTGTGATGGACCCACTTTCAGCTCCCGTAGCCGGCGCCGAATCCGAACGGTTTGCCAACGCCCTGGTAGAGGTCGCTCGACTCGGCAACGCCAGGGTGAAGCGGATAACGCTCCCGGTTGGGGGAAGATGGTCCATCGACGCCAAACCGGTAGTAGGTACCGACTTCTGCGAGCACGCCCACCTCGGCTTCCTGGCCAGAGGACACTTCGTCGGTGAATATGCCGACGGCGAGACATTCGACTACAGCGCACCGGCCATGATGTGTATCGATCCCGGGCACGACTCGTGGGTCGAGGGTGACGAGGAGGTCGTGTTCATCCAGTTCGATTTCGAGCGTGACACGACCGAAAAACTCGGGCTTGCGCCGCGCCCGCAAGGTTGATGAACACCGCCGACGCACGGGAGGCATGGAACGCCCGGTATGCGGCGAGCGAGTTCGTGTGGACCGATCGCCCGAACCAGTTCGTAGAGGCCGAACTCACCGAGCTCGGGCCGGGCACGGCAATCGACTTGGGATCGGGCGAAGGTCGCAATGCGGTGTGGCTCGCACGGCGGGGCTGGCAGGTGACCGCGGTCGATTTTTCCGCTGCGGGCCTGGCAAAAGCAGGTCGGCTCGCAACCGAACATGGGGTGAACGTTGTTTTGGTCGAACACGATGCGCTCACCTTCGATCCGGCAGCGCCTGTCGACCTGGTGCTCGTGTCGTACCTCCAGATCCAGCGGGCCGATCAAGCGATGATGCTTCGGCGTGCCAGCGGGTGGCTCGCCCCCGGGGGGAAGCTCTTCGTGATCGCCCACGACCGGTCCAACATCGACAACGGCTATGGCGGGCCGCCCTCGCCCGAGGTCTGCTACACGCCCGAAGAAACGGTGGCCGCGCTCGGGGATCTGCACGTTGATCGAGCCGAAGTCGTAGAGCGAGTGGTCGATACTGACACCGGGCCCCAGACCGCTCTCGACACCCTGGTGATCGCCCACCGCCCCGGATCTCGCTAGCTGAACCGCACTCCAAGATCTGGACGATCGGTGATGAATCCGTCGACGTTGCGGTCCACCAGGAGCTGCATTTCCGCGACCGTGTTGACCGTCCACGGCAGCACTCGTAGCCCCAGGCTGTGAGCAGTGTCGATGTCCGCTTCGGTCAGAACCGCATAGTACGGAGACCAGATCGAGGCGCCCGTGGTCCGGATCGCGTCGAAATCGGGGCCGGATTCGGTGAGGGCGGACAGCCGAATATCCGGGCGGACACCGCGAATGGCACGCAGCGATCGGAAGTCGAAGCTCTGAACCACCGACCGGTCGATCATGGCTGCAGCATCGAGCGTCTCGATCAGCACCCGCTCGAAGGTGCCCGGGGCCGTTCCATCGAAATCGTCTCCGATGTACTCGGGATGGTCTGGAACCCGCTTGGTTTCGATGTTGAACTCCACCCGGGCCGCAGCGCGACGCTGCTCGGCGGACTTCAGGGGTGATCGGGTGTAGTCGGTGACGAAGGCGAACAGCTCGGTGAGCGTGATCGGCGTGAAGTGATCCTTGGCGAGTTCGGTGGGCTCGGCGACCTGAGCTTCAAAGCGATCAGGCTCCGGATTCTGATCACAGACGAAATGCTGTAGATCCGACACCGAAAGAGAACGGACCGGAACGGGCAGCTGGAGGTGATCGGGCGCACCGGCCCGCAGACGGCATTTTGACGGCCAGAGTGCTTCGTCGTGCCAAATGACGACCTGGTCGTCGGCGCTGAGGTGGAGGTCGAGCTCGAGGGTCGTCACCATCAGATCGAGCGCCACTTCGAAGGCCGGAAGCGTACTTTCGGGTCGCAGGCCGCGGGCCCCTCGGTGGCCCTGGACGTCGAGGCTCACGGCGAAGCGTTCTACACGGTCCAGGTCGCGCCGCTGCGAAGCAGATCGGACAGCTGTCCCTTGCCGTCGCGCTGGGCGGCGTCGACCTTTGCGTCGAGAGCATCGGTGTACTCGGGCTCCTCCACCTGGCGGAACACTCCGAAGCAGGTGGGGCTCTGCCGGTCCTTTGCCAGCTCGGCGAGGGCAAACGACACCGACGGGTCGGCATCGATTCGGTGTACCACAAGGGCGTCGACGCCGACGTCATCGACGTTTACGACCTCGGCCCGGCCGTTGTTGATGACCACTCCCAACTCGTTGTCCTGCCCGAATTGAATCGGTTGTCCCTCGACGAGGTCGATCATCATGTTGTCCCGGTTCGAGCGCTTGGTGATCGCATCGAAGGCTCCGTCGTTGAAGACGTTGCAGTTCTGGTAGATCTCGACCAGCGACGCACCGTGATGCAGATGAGCTTCGCGGAAGACCTTGATCATGTGTTTGCGGTCGAGGTCGTGGGTGCGGGCGACGAAGGTGGCCCTGGCCCCTATGGCAAGGCTGATCGGGTTGAACGGAGGATCGATCGAGCCGTCCGGGGTGGATTTGGTGACCTTTCCGACCTCGCTGGTAGGGGAGTACTGACCCTTGGTTAGACCGTAGATCTGATTGTTGAACAGCAAGATCGTCAGGTTGACGTTGCGGCGGAGTGCGTGGATCAGGTGATTGCCACCGATGCTGAGC
>JABDJU010000102.1 GCA_013003325.1 Acidimicrobiales bacterium | reverse complement strand
GCCCGGTAGTCCGAAACGGCCAGGCCGTTCCGTTCGATCACCGTGGCGCCGGGGTTGGACGCGGCCACGAGACCCTTCACGTGATCGCTGACGTCGGTCAACACGATCGTGTCAGGGGCGTCGAGCCCGGTAGTGAAGGTGTAGTCGGTTGCGTCGTCGGTCGAACCGACGATCCACATCGTGCCGCCCTCGAGCGGGGTGAGGCGGCGGCGCTGGGTGTAGGAAGCTTCGACGCATGCCCAGGGTTCGGACAACGCGGCTGCGGCGTAGCCGAGGTCGTCGGTGACCGGTATGACGTAGGCACCATCGTCGGCGTCGAGCACTTCGGAGCCGATCACGTGGTACTGGATCAGGCCACCCGGGATGGTGTAGCCGTAGGCGGTGGCTTTTCCTCCGACGTGGATGTCCGGTTGGATCGCCAGGCGCTGTCCGGCGTGGTACTTGTCGGCCAATTCCGAACCGACCTCGATGACGGTGACCGTGGCTTCATGGCCGAGCCGGGTCGGTTCGACACGAAGATCGCGGCCGTACAGTTTGGGGTGGTCGCCGCCCTGGCGTACGAGCTTGACGTCGGAGAAACACAGGCCGACGGCGTCGATCCGGATCAGGAGCTGATCAGGGCCGGGCGTGATCGGAACGTCGAGCGGTTCGGGTCTGCCATCGCTTCCGACGTTCTCGATTCCCTTGCCGTAGGTGTTCCAGCCAAGGTTGGGTTGTGGCAAGGGCGTGATGCCCTTGCGGAAGTTCTCTACTGTCCACGAATCAGTCAACGTGCTTCTCCCCTATGTGTGTGAACCGATCGTCGCTCTCTTGTACCGGTTCGAGCAAGTCACAGATTGACCGAACCGGCCAACGCCAAACGTGGTCAGAGCGATCAGGGTGTATGTAACTCGCCGCGCTGCGTACGAGTAGACACCGGGGTCTATCGTTTGTCGCGATGACGGGCATTCAGCAAGAACGGGCGTCCGAGGCGACGATCTCCCAGCTGCCGCGTCGCGGGCTGGTGCCGGGGTTCTTCCTGGCCATCATGATCCTCGGTCCCGGGCTCACCTCGCCCGAGTTCTCGGTGCTGTGGCTGCTCCGATTATTCACCGTGGTTCTGGTGGTCATGCGAATCACCCAGATTCGATTGGCGGTTGACCATGAAGCGGTGGTGGTGACCAACTTCTTCCGCACGCAGCGCATCCCGCTGGCCGACGTTCGTGTTCCGGTGGATCAGCCCGCTCCGGGATTCCTGCAATTGGAAACGAGCTCGGGCATAGTCCACGTGGGTGCCGCTCCGAGCTGGGGCACAGATCTGACCAACATCGGCGTTCGTCTCGTCGACGAGATCGAGCGCCGGCGCGGCTCCCGATGAACCACCACGGCGGGCCGGCCGCTACCTAGACGGATCGTGCGGCTTCCTTTACTGTGATCTTTGAGCCCCGGCCCGCTGGTCGGCTTGGCGAAGTTCAGAGTTGGGGCGACAGCTTGCGCCGGGAAGGCCTGCTCGTCGGAGTGCAGTGAGCGTCCGCGGAGTGACGCCCTTCCACCCACGAACAAAAGGAAACCCGCAATGTTGATTTATGCAGCCTCGATGCAGGCTCGTCCCGGCCGGTCCCGGGACGTCGCAGAACACGTGACGCGATTGCGCCACATCACCGCCGACGCAACCGGCGAGAAGGTCTGGGCGTGGCGGAGCGTCGGCGCCGGACCCTTTGGAGGTTTCGGAATGAGCATGCGCTTTGACGGCACCGCCGATCTGATCAAGATGCAACAGACGATCGGCGAGGATGAGAAATTTCAGGCCGCAGCCCAAGATCTCGCCCCCCACCTGCTGGCGCCGGCGCAGATCACAGTGAATCAGGTCATCGGTGCCACGCAGGAAGGCGAGCCCAAAGCGTTCGCCACGATCACAACCGCCACGATGACCTCGCACCTGACCCGAGCATTGACATGGGCCCAGGGCACGCTCGAGTCGGTCACGAGGCACACCGGACTCACTGGTGTGCTGTGCCAGCCGACCTCGGGTCGGGTCTTCGAACTGAGCTGGATCTTCGCCGCCGACTCGCCGGAGGAGATGGACACCGCGTCGGAGAAACTGGCGGTCAACGAGGAGTACCTGCACCGGCTCGATGAGACCGACGGGCTCTTCATCGAGGGCTCAGTGAACAGGTTCCTGTTGGCCCAGCTCTAGAGGCCCGAAAATTCACCGACGACCACCAAAAAAGCGGTCGGGCCTTCGGTGGACCTTGCCCGCCTTCACGGCAGGCTGAGTCTGTATGAAACTGCTCGAACTCGAAACCGAACAAACCGTCAACCGCGAGGAACTCGCCGCTCAGCTGCGCGAGCTGGCCGACTCGCTGGCTCGACACAATGAGATCTCGTTCAAGCGTGAGGGGCTTCAGTACCGCGTCAAGGTTCCCAACGACGTCAATGTCGAGGTCGAAATCGAGATCGGGGAGGACGGCACCTCGCTCGAGATCGAAATGAGCTGGTAGCGCGCCGCGACCCGGCCGGAAAATGGCCGAGTGGCGTTGGCGCTCAACCGCGTCACGGGTGACAATGAACAGGTGAAGCTGGAAAACGAGTTTGTCGTCAACGTCCCCATCGAGCGAGCCTGGGAAGTGCTCACCGACATCCCCGAGATTGCCCCGTGCCTTCCCGGGGCACGGCTCACCGGCCAAGACGGCGACGTCTACAGCGGCAAGGTCAAGATCAAGGTTGGACCGGTGACCGCCGAGTACGCCGGCACCGCCGACTTCCTGACCCTCGACAAGGAGAACTACCACGTCGACATCGACGCCAAAGGTCGCGACTCCAGGGGTTCCGGAAATGCCTCGGCTGTCATCACCGCCGACATGACCCCCGTCGACGGCGGCACCAAGGTGGAGATCCACACCGACCTCAAGGTGGCCGGAAAGGTAGCTCAGTTCGGCAAAGGCGTGATCGGCGATGTGTCCAAGAAGCTGATCGATCAGTTCGTGGCGTGCATCGAAGCCAAGCTCGACCACGACGGATCCGGTGCGGAGGAAGCCATCGAACAAGTGGCGGCGGCGTCGGCCGAGGAGGTAACGCGGGCCGCCGACGTGCCAGCTGCCGCTGAGGCCCCGACCACCCGGACATTCGACGAGCCAGACGGCGAAATGGAAGCGCTCGACCTCATGGATGCCGCCGGAGGTGCGGTGGTCAAGCGGGTCGCTCCCCTCGTGGCCGTCGGCGCAGTCGTGGCGCTCATAATCTGGCTGATCACCAGGGGCTAGCGACCGCCCGGAGGCGAGCAGCCGCCGCAGCCCTCACGCCTGCGACAGCTCGTTGAGCGCGTCCTCGATGCCCTTGTGGAACGTGGGGTAGGCGTAGATCATCGATCGCAGCGTCGCGATCGGAACCTTGGCGTGGACGGCCAGCGAAAGCAGCCCGAGCACTTCGCCCCCGTGGGGACCCACCGACGTTGCGCCTACTAGGACTCCAGCATCGACGTCGGCTACCAGCTTGATGAAGCCTTCGTTGCCGGTGCCGTGGAGCCAGCCGCGGGCGGTGTGGCCCACGATCTTGAATCCGGTCGTCACGTTGATGCCGGCGGCTCGGGCCTCAGCTTCGGTCATGCCGACGGCGCCGACTTCGGGATCGCTGAAGGTGACCGCCGACAGTGCATCGAGATTGAGCGGCTCGATGTCATTGCCGAGGATGTCGTCGGCCGCGACCATCCCTTGGCGGGTGGCGAGGTGGGTGAACATCCCATCGCCCGCTATGTCACCGACAGCCCAGAGGCGTTCGGTGCCGACCACACGCTGTCTGCCATCGACGTCGAGAAAGTGAAGGTTTTCATCGAGACCCACGTTGGCAATGCCCAGTTCCTTGAGGAACGTGCGCCGTCCGGTGGCAACCAGCAACCGTTCACCGCTGATGTCAGCTCCGTCGGGCATCGACACCGTGAAGCGTCCGTCTTCATAGGAGACCGCCGCCGCATGCTGACCGGTATGAACAACGATTCCTTCGGCGGCGAACACCTCGGCCAGCAGGTCGCCCGCCTCCGGTTCGTTCCGGTTGAGCAGCCGGTCCTCGCCTTCGATCACAGTGACCTCGGCCCCGAAGCGAGCCATGACTTGGGCCAGCTCGACCCCGATGGCACCGCCCCCGATCACCACCAGAGACTCGGGCAGTTCCTTTGCCTCGATGACGTCGTGATTGGTCCAGAAGGGCGTGTCGGCCAGGCCCGGAATCGGCGGGACGGCCGCCAGGGTGCCGGTGGCGACAACAATCCCCTGGCTCGCACGGTAGGTGTCACCGTTGACCTCCACCGTGTCAGGGCCGCTTATCTGCGCCCGACCGCGCACGAAAACGCCCCCCTTGCCGACGAAACGATCGACGGCCACCGTGTCGTCCCAGTTGTCGGTGGCTTGGTCTCGAATCCGTTGGGCGACCGGACCCCAGTCGGGTCTTGTCGTGGCGGAACCGGCGAGGCCGTCGACCCGCCTGCTCTCGGCCAAAAGGTTCGCGGCCCGGATCATCATCTTGCTGGGCACGCAGCCCCAGTAGGGGCATTCACCGCCCACGAGCGTCGACTCGATCCCCACCACTGCCAGGCCCGCCTCGGCCAAGGTCCCTGCCACGGTCTCACCGGCGGGGCCGAGCCCGATCACAACTACATCAACATTCTGCGCTGGAGCTTCGGTTCCGGTGGCCATGGCGTCTGGAACCGTCGCCTGCAACGGTTTGTTCCCTGACGCGTCTCAGAGGTGGGCGACCAGCCAGGTATGAACCGGAGCGCACGCCGTCAGCCGGTCCATGCAGAAGTCGAGAAAGCCGGGACCATTGATCGCCGTGGGTGATGGCTCCGACCACCGGGCCTGGAACACTTTGTGGCGCAGCAGATTGGCCCTCGGGTGCTCACCGTCGTAGGGCTTTGGCACCCGCTTGTACCCCTCTCCGGCCACGTGGAGATCCCTGCCTTTGCCGAGGAGCTCGAGAGCATCGGCGAGTTCGGCTCCCGTCGTGTTGTCGTCGATGAGGGCCCGCCACCTTTTCAGGTCCGGAAGCGCAGAGCCGGTGGCGAAACCAACGTCGGATCCGGAGATCCGAACCCAGAGGGTCGGCGCTCGCTTCTTGTTTTCGCCCTCCCAGAACTTGATCAGCAGATGGTCTTTGTAGGGCGGCTGGTTCGGCGCGAAGCGAAGGTCGTTGTTGATCGGAGCGATCGAACCATTGGTCTTCGGCTGAGCGACGATCGCTCGCGAGATCTCCTCAGCCAGGCGTTCCCCCAGTTCGGCGACGAATGCCTTGGTGGGGACAACGACTTCGGCCTGATACGTCGCGCGGTTGGCGTCAAACCATGCTTTGTCGCGCTGACCCAGAGTTGTCAGGAATGCGAGTGCGGCCGCAGAGAATCCTTCAAATGCCATCGTCGCTACCCCTCACCGTTCACAAAGGTCAGGCTCTCGTGGAGTAGCTTGCTCCATTGCCCCTCGTCGAAGGACGGCACGGCCACCCACTCCCGGAACACCTTGCCGGCCGGGGCGAAGGGCTGACCATCGCCAGATTCGATCAGCGCGTCGACGCGTTGGGTCGGCAGCTTCACCACCAGAGCGCCCGACTCCCGTTCGACGGTTGCGACAAAGCCACCGGCGGCGGACCGTAAACACTGGTGGCCCATCATCGTTCCTTCCACCAGTTCACCGCGACCCAGGAATGGCTCAGCCACATCCCAGAACGCCTCGTGGTGATCGGATCGCTCTCCTTTGCGCGCCATGGCGGTCCCCCCTCGGGTCAAGTGTTGCAGCGGCTCACGAACTCGACGAACGAAGCGACCGCAAAGGGACCATCTGGGACGTTGTGGTTGCAGGGCAACCATCGAGTCCCAATGGTTGTCGGCGGTTACGGCTCCTCGGCCTCGCGGGCCAGTCGAGCTTGTTTGTCGGCGAGCAGCTCGCCGCCAGCCATGAAGTCGGTGTTCTCCATTTCGGTGATCCAAACCCTCACCGAGCTGCGGGGAGCACCGATGTGGGTTTCCATGGCGTGAGTGATGGCGTCCATCAATGCCTTCTTCTGCTCCGGAGTCCGACCGGCAGCCATGTGCACGTTTACCAGCGGCACGGGTCAGACCTTTCCCGTGATCGTGACCGGTCCGAGATGGTCGTACCGGGCGGTGGCCACAGTTCCGTCGTTGAGCGGCTGGGCGTCGGTGGCTGCACCGGCGAGCACCAGCCAGCCAGCCCGCAGCTTCTGGCCGTGCTTGCCGAGATGGTTGGCGAGCATTGCAACACAGGCAGCCGGGTCACCGAGCAAGGCGGCGCCGGTTGCGGTGCCGGTCACTTCGCCGTCGATTTCGAATTCACAGCCCATGGTCTTCAGGTCAACGTCGCGAGGGCCGATGCCGACCGCACCCACGGCCACCCGAGCTGCCGAGGTGTTGTCGGCGATGACGTCGGGAAGCGTGAACGAGAACGCCTCATAGCGAGAGTCGATGATCTCGATACCGCCCACCACCGTGTCGGTTGCGTCCAACACATCGCCCGCCCGGACCCCCGGCCCGGCAAGATCTTCGGCCAGCACAAACACGATTTCGGGTTCGCACCGTGGATGGATGAGCCCGCTCAGATCAACATACCCATCCCAGAGCACCGAGGACGCCGGAAGCCAGCCGTACACGGGCTCATTCACCCCCATCTGTTGCTGCTTCGCCGCCGACGTGAGGCCGAGCTTGGCGCCGGCGAGGGTATCCCCGCGGCCCAGTTGTAGTTCGAGTAGCGCTGCCTGAATCGCATACGCATCGTCGATGGACAGCTCGTCAACCTGAGCTGTGATTGCCGTGACTTCCCTTCGTTGATCTACTCCGTCGAGCAGATACCGCGCCCAAAACGAATGGTCAATTGGCATCAGGTTTTTCCGATCCGGCTTCAGCTAGTGTCGCCCTCGCTTTTGCGGCGTCGATGTGCAACTTCTTCATCTCTGCCGCAATTGGGCTGTATCTCATCGATCCGTTATCGATCCAGTCGGAGGCGAACTCGGCCCCTCGTCCGAACTTCGAGCGTTCGAGAGGGAGCTTGATCACATCGTGAGGCTCTCGAACAACAGCCACGGGATCCCGGCCCTCGGCAACCGCATCCATGGCCTCGCGAAACATGCGGCGGCACGCAACGACGCCTACGTCACTCTTGGTCAGCTTCTCGTTGGTGCGGTCGGCAATCTCGCCCTGGGTGATCCAGGCCATGATGTCCTGACCCTCGATGTAGTCGACGATGTAGGTTCCGTCGTCGTTCACGTACTCGATTTCGTAATCGACACAGGGGCGTTCCTCTGGCAGCACACCTCCTTCTGGAGCGTGCACGGTGTAGAACATCACGTGGGTGTGGGTGTCGTCGACCGGAACCCGGATCTGCATCTGGAACACACCGTTGCCTCCGACCCACATCTTATAAGGAAATACTAGTGGATGGCCGATCTTCCAGTCGTCGGATTCTTCGTCTTGCCCAACCAGCAGCCTTCGTTTGATGATTCCATGCTCGAAGGGATCGAACGCGACCTTTTCGTGCTTGTTGCCGCCAAACGACCCCGGCATCGGGGTTCCCTGCTGTTCAGCGATGAACTCGAAGTAGTTCCCGTGTAGGGCCTCAACATGGTACGGGTCGACGGCGTTCTCCATGATCTGCAGCCAGCTGCACGGGATCACGCAATGGCCGATGTCCCGAACCCCGTCCATCACATAGGCCTCATATCGGGGCAACTCGGGTGCCGGACCATCGCCCACGTAGGCCCACACCAGTCCGCCGAGAGCCTCGGCCTTGCCAGAACGGACCGAGCAGCCGGCCCGGAACTTCGGTGAGCTGTCGGGCTCGGCCAGAATGTCGACACATCCACCGCCGGTGTCGAACTTCCAGCCGTGATATCCACAGCGCAGACCGTCGTTCTCCACGATGCCGTACACCAGCGACGCTCCTCGATGCGGACAGCGTTCATCGACGATCCCGTACCCGCCATCGCCGGTCTTGAACACGGCCCAGTTCTCACCCAGAAGTCGGGCGCGCTTGACCGGAAACTCGTCGAGTTCACGCACGAACGCCACCGGGTACCAGTAGTGGCGCAACACATCGCCCATCGGGGTGCCGGGACCCACCTGGGTCAGTGCCTCGTTTTGTTCTTTGGTAAGCATGAGGTGCTCCTTGGGTTGGACCCGTCTCACCGGGGCCGGATTGCTAGAGGATCGTGACGGTGCCGGTGGATCCATCCACCCGGATGCGATCACCGGTTGAGATCTTGTCCGTAGCGAAGCCCGTGCCGGTCACCGCCGGCACCCCGTACTCGCGGCACACGATGGCCGCATGGCTCATCATCCCGCCGATGTCGGTGACGCAGGCCTGGATCTTGGGAAAGACCGGCGCCCAGCTGGGCGCGGTGATAGGTGCGACGAGAATCTCGCCGTCCTCCAGCTGATCGACCTCGTCGGGATCGTGAATGATTCGAGCCGGACCCTCGACCGCCCCCGGTGAGGCGGCCATACCGGTCAGCTCGTTCTCGTTGGCTTCGTCGGAGCCGAGCCAGTTGTCCACCGATTCGCTGGTGATGCCCCACAACATGATCGTGAACGGTTCGGTGATCACTTCGGGCGGCTCACCGAGAGCCTTCGGCGCCTTCCACTCGGACAACTTGGCGTGAATCTCCCTGCGTCGTGCGACGATCGGAGCCCAGTGAGCCGCCGACACGTTGGGGCTGTTGACCGCCCAGTTGCTG
>JABDJU010000092.1 GCA_013003325.1 Acidimicrobiales bacterium | reverse complement strand
GCTGTACGCCCTGACCGCCGCATTGATGGTTGGGTAGATGCTGTTCCTACCGAGCAGTCCGGCCAGTCCGGAGCGTGCGAGAATCTCCAGCACGTCGCTGTTGGCCCGCGCTATCGCCACGCTGATGTTGGCCTCGGTCAACTCTTCGTGCAGCTCGACCAGGTGTTCTGCCGCCGTTGAGTCGATCGAGCCGATGCCTTCGAAGTCGAGGATCACATGACGTTCCTCGGTCGGGTTGCGGCGGAGCGCATCGTGGACGCGTTCGCGAAAGTGTTCGGCGTTGCCGAAGAACAGCGGTGCGTCGAACCGGTACACCAGGAGACCGGGAAGGGTTGAGGCGCGCCGGTCGGTGACTTCGATCCAACCGTCGAGCCCCTCGCCTTCACCCAAGATCGCGTCGTGGGGCCTGGCGACGCGGTGGAGGGTGACCAGGCCGGACAAAGCGACTGCGACGAGGACCCCGAAGAGAAGGTCGGTGGTGAGAATCGCCAGGCAAGTGATGGCGGCCAGGCCCATCTCGGTAAAGCTGATTGCGGCGAGCTTGCGGAACCCCTTCACATCGATCACTGCGAAGGCTGCGGCCACGACCACCGCAGCGAGCGCGGCCCTGGGAATCTCAGCCAGAAGCGACCGACCGGCGAGGAGAAACACAAGGACGGCAAAGAAGGACACGACGCTCGACATCTGGCTGCGGCTGCCGAGCGATGCGGGCACAAAGGATCGGGACGCGCTGGACGACATCGGAAACCCGCCGCCGAACGCGGCTGCGGCGTTCATGGCGCCCAGGGCGACCAGCTCGCGGTTTGGGTCGACGGTGTAGTCGTTCTGCACGGCGATCGACCGGGCGGTGAGGATGTTGTCGGTGTACGCGATGAGCAACACCCCGGCGGCGGGGCCCGCCAGATCCCGAAGGTCGGCGGCGGTGATGTTCGGCACGTCGGGGGTCGGAACGGCGGCTTCGATCGATCCGACCAGATCAACGTCCAAGGTGAAGATCGCAACCACGGCGCTCGTTAAGGCCAAGCCGACGAGCGCTCCGGGCGCGGTCGGCCACACTCGGCGCAGACCGATGATGATGGCCAGCGTGCTTGCGCCTACGGCGAGCGTCGGTACGTCGATGGTGTCCAGGCGGGTGGAGAACTGTGCGAACCGCTGAAAGAAGTTGTCGGCGTCGATCTCTGCACCAAAAAAGGCGGCGAGCTGGCTCGAGAGGAGGGTCAGGCCGACGCCGGTGATGTATCCGATCAGCACGGGCTTGGACAGGAAGTTGGCGATGAACCCCAGACCGAGCAGTCCGCCGAGAAGGGCGAAGAGGCCCACGATTCCGGCGAGCGCCGCCATCAGCGCGAGATAGCGGTCGGCGTCCCCGGCGGCCAGCGTGCCGACGGTGAGGGCGGCGAGTACTGCGGTGCCCGGTTCGGGTCCAACACCCAGGTGGCGACTGGTGCCGAGCAGCGCGTAGACGGGCAGCGCGACCAATGCGGCCCGGAATCCCGCCGATGGCGGCAACCCACCCAGCTCGGCGTACGCCATCGCCTGGGGAACAAGCATCGCAGCCACCGTCAAGCCGGCGATTGTGTCGGCGCGAAACCACGACCGCTCGTAGGCCGAGCCGAAGAGCATCTGAGGCAGGGATCTCGCCCGTTCGGTCATGCCGGGAACCTACTCCGAAGCTGTTGTCCTGCACACGGTCGACAAATTCGGCTGTCCACAGCGAAATCAGGGCGTCAGGGTGAACGAAGAATCTTCTCCATCGCCTTGCCCCGAGCGAGCTCGTCGATCAGTTTGTCGAGATAGCGGATTTCGCGCATCGTCGGCTCCTCGATCTCTTCAACTCGGACACCACAAACCACGCCCTTGATGAGCGATCGGTCGGGGTTCATCTTCGGCGCCTTCGCGAAGAACGCCTCAAAGTCGGTCTCCTTGGTGATCTGGGTTTCGAGCCGCTTCTGCGTATACCCGGTCAGCCAGCGAATGATCTGGTCCACCTCGGCTTTGGTGCGCCCCTTTTTCTCGGCCTTGGTTACGTAGTGGGGGTACACGCTGGCGAACGGTGTGGTGTAGATCCGGTGCTTGGTTGCACTCATTCTGCAACGATATTGCTACCGGGGTATGTTCGCTGGCAGCTGCGGGAGGGCTCCTATGTCATCGGATCAACACATCGAGGTGCTGGCTCACGGCCCGTACCAAGTGGCCGGCGACATTCCGCTGCGAGTGAAACGGCCGGTGAAATCTGAACTGGGACGCCCCACCGCTTGGGAGAGTGATGAGCCGCTCGAACATCGGCCGTCGTATCTCCTGTGCCGCTGCGGGGCGTCGGACAACAAGCCGTTCTGCGACGGGTCGCACGCGTTTGACCGTTTCGACGGAACCGAGACCGCCGACTCGAGCCCTCTCGAGTCACGGGTCGAACTTCATGCTGGTGACGGCATCACAGTGAGGAAGTACGGAGAGTTCTGCGAGCACGCCGGGTTCTGCGCGAACTACGGGACCAACTGGTTCGAGATGACCGCCAAGACCTCCGACCCGAAGGTCCGCCGGCGACTGATCTCGATGATCGAGAACTGTCCGTCTGGGGCGTTGGCCTATGAGGTCGACGGAGAACTCGTCGAACCTCCGCTCCCCAAAGAGATCGGAGTGGTCCCCAACGGTCCGCTGTTCGTGAGCGGCTACATACCGATCCAACGATCAGATGGCGAACCGGTGGAAATCCGCAATCGGGTAACCCTTTGTCGCTGCGGCCAGTCGGCCAACAAGCCGTTCTGCGACGACTCGCACAGCGATGTTGGGTTCCGGGGCTGAGCAATGCCAATCGACTCGGTCCGCTCGCTTCATTCGCATCTTCAGCTGGCAATAAACGTCGAGCTCACAACCATCCCGCTCTACCTCTACACCATGTATTCGCTGGCCGACCCTGCCGAGGAGACCCCCCAACTGATACGGAGCGTCGCCGCCGAAGAGATGCTTCACGCCACGATCGTCGGCAATCTCATGGTGGCGACCGGTGGCAGGCCTTGCTTCTACGACCCCACTACGATCCCAACCTTTCCGTGCGAGCTTCCTCACCACACGCCCACGCTGCCGCTTTCGTTGACCCGTTATTCGCCGGAAGTCGTCCAAGACGTCTTCTTGGTCGTCGAGGCTCCGGCCGAGGTCGACGCACCCCCCGAAGCTGACGAGTACGAAACGCTCGGGCAGTTCTACCGAGCGGTTGAGCTCGCATTGTGCGAACTCGACGAAGACGGCACGCTGTTCGCTCAACCGAACCTCGACCGTCAGGTCGGCGATCCGGAGTTCTATCAGGCGGTCAAGTACGACTCGCTCGGAAGTGGCTCCCTGTATGAGATCACGTCGTGTGAACGAGCCCTGGAGGCACTGGAAATCATCGTTCACCAGGGTGAGGGACTCGGTCACGATCGTTATGCAGATCCCGCCCACGCCGAGCTGACCCACTACGCCAGGTTCCTCGACATCTGCCAGGGCAAGTGTGAGGTGGGAGAGGTGCTCCCCGTCCCCGACAACCCACGGGCCGATCACTATCCCGCTGCCGCGGCCGAGGTCGCCCACTTCTTCAACGCGCTGTACTGCTACTCGTTCGTGCTGATGGACCGCCTGTTCCAGCCTCGGTCACACAAGGATCGGTCGGCTCTCATCAGCACCCTGTACGGCACGATGGTGGCCCTCATGCGGCCCGTGGCCACGTACCTCACGACACTGGAGATCGGCGGCGGCCTGGTGGCGGCGCCGACCTTCGAGTACCACTCGTTTCCCGACCCGAAAAACGCCGAACGGGATCTGCGTCGCATGGGCGAATCGCTCGCCCAAGGACACCCGGAATTGGCTCCGGTACTTCATCAGCTCGGCCGCCTCCCATGATGACCGGCCCGAAACCCCAGACCCATGAGAACTTCCCCACCCGAGCGCGGGTCGTGGTCATCGGTGGAGGGGTCGGTGGTGCGAGCACGTTCTACCACCTCACCACCCACGGCTGGAACGATGTCGTCCTGATCGAGCGAGACGAATGGGCATCCGGCACCACCTGGCATTCGGCCGGTCAGGTCACCCAGTTCGGCACGGTGCAGACCATGGTCGGTCTGAAGAAGTACAGCTGTGAGCTGTATAGCAAGCTTGCCGACGACCCCGATCGTCCCATCACCTACCGCAGCCACGACGGCGGAATTCGCCTGGGCTACGACCAGCAGGACCTCGACGGATACCACCACTTCGTCGGCATGGCCAAGGGCATGGGGGTCGACTTCGAAGTGCTCTCACCGAGTGAGATGGCTGAGGTTCACCCCCTGCTCGATGTCACCGGCCTCGCCGGCGGTTTGTGGGATCCGGTCGATGGCGATATCGACCCCACCGGTCTGGTCGTTGGATTGGTGCACGCCGGTCGCCAGAACGGTGGTCAGGCGTTCCGCCACACCGATTGCGTCGGGTTGACCCAAGCCGGCGACGGATGGGCCGTGCACACAAATCAGGGCGATATCGAGTGCGAGAGCATCGTAAATGCAGCCGGGTATCGGGTGCACGAGGTGGGCGGTTTCTACGGGCTCGAGTCGGCGGTCTCCTCGATGGAGCATCAGTACTTCCTCACCGCCGAACTGCCTGAACTTCAAGAGCTCGGCCGACGCGTCCCGCTCCTGCGGGATCCGGGCGACGACTTCTACAGCCGCCAGGAGCATCACGGTCTGCTGGTCGGCATCTATGAGCAAGGCTGCAAGACGTGGGGCCGTCAGCACATCCCGCCCGACTTCACCAACAAACTCGAGCCACCTGATCTCGACCGCCTCGAAGACAACATGATGCGGGTGTTCGACCGGCTGCCGGTATTGCAGACCGCAGGCATCTCATCGGTGGTGAACGGTCCGATCACCTACTCCGGTGACGGAGTGCCTCTCGTCGGCCGGCTGCCCGGTCGTCGCAACGCGTACTGCATGCTGGGCCTTCGGGCCGGCGTTGGTGAGGGCGGCGGTCTGGGCAAGGTGCTCGCCGAAATCATCGTTGACGGCCAGTCCGAGTGGGACACCTGGGTGCTCGATCCCCGGCGTTTCACCGAATACGCCGACGAGGCGTATGCATCCAAGAAGGCGGTGGAGGAGTATCGCCGTGAGTTTGTCTTCGATCACCCCGACGAACACCGGCCGGCCGGTCGAAACGCCAAGACCACTCCGCTGACCGAGGTGCTGGCAGCCAAGGGCGCTGAATTCGGTGTCATAAACGGTTGGGAGCGCACGTTGTACTTCCACCCGGCCGAGAACGACTTCGAGCACGTGCCATCGTTCCGGTTCTCGACCTATCACGATCAGGTGGGCGCCGAGGCGCGCTCGGTGCGGTCCAATGTCGGTGTCGCCGAGATCAGCGGGTTCACCCGCTTCCGGGTGGAAGGTGCCGGCGCCATCGAGTGGTTCGACGGGCTTACCGCAGGCCGCATTCCAGCGGTCGGCCGGACATCGCTCGCGTACGTGAGCGACTCCCAGGGCCGGTTTCTGTCGGAGTTCACCATGACCCGGCTGGGTGACGACAGCTTCTGGTTGCTCAGTGCGGCGGCGGCCGAGTGGCACGACCTCGACGTCCTCGCCGACGCCGACCCGCCCGACGGAGTCACGATCACCAACCTCACCCACGATCACAACGCCCTCATGGTCGCCGGGCCGAACTCTCGCTCGGTGCTGGGGGCGATCACTGATGCACCGCTCGACAACGCATCGTTCCCGTGGCTTGCCGCCCGCACGATCGAGATCGAAGGGTTCGACGTAGTGGCGCTGCGCCTGGGGTTCACCGGTGAGTTGGGCTGGGAGCTCCACATGCCGATGGAGGCGTCGGTTCCGGTCTACCAGGCGATCCACGTCGCCGGCGCTCGGCACGGCTTGGTCGATTTTGGACTGTTGGCCACCGAATCGATGCGCCTCGAGAAGAACTACCGGGCGTGGAAGAGCGACCTGCACACCGAGTTCACGGTGCTCGAAGCCCGACTCGACCGGTTCGTGAACCTCGACAAGGAGTTCCAGGGGCGGGACGCCATCATCGCCCAGCGCGAGGCCGGCCATCGGCGAGTGTTCATCGCCATGGAGGTAGACAACGACACCGCCGCAGCCCACCTCGGCGATCCCATTCTGTCCGGGCACAAGATCGTCGGCGTCGTCACCAGCGGCGCCTATGGCCACCACACCGAGACCAATATCGCCACGGGTTACATCGACCCTGCGTACTGTGAGCCTGGTACCCAGCTCACTCTCGAGGTGATCGGCGAGCGTTCCGCGGCTACGGTCCGCGCCGAGCCGATGTTCGACCCTGAGCATCTTCGACCCAGAGCCGACGCCGCCGGCATCGCTCAGTAGGAGGCCCGAATGGGCGACACGCCGCCGACGGGGCGCACGCTCGAAGAGCGCATTGCGGCACGGGCCTTGACCTACGTGCTCAACCCGCCTCGCGGGCTCGACCCGGTCGTCGAATTGGCTACGCCGCAGGAGCTCCGGGAACTGTTCACTGAAACGACGCCGCTCGGGTTCGGTGACGACGCCGGCCCTCACGACGACGAGTCGCTCGTCGCAGCCGTCGACCTGGTCATCAAACACTCGGTACATACGAGCCACCCGAGGTTCATCAACCAGAACTTCGCCGGGCCGGATCCGGTGTCGGTTGTGGGCGACTGGCTGGGCGCAGCGCTCAACACGACCGGAGCCACTTTCGAGGCCGCTCCCGTGTTCACCCTCATGGAGAGCGCCGTTCTTTCCAAGCTCGGCCGCTTCGCAGGCTATGTCGATTGGGATTCGGACCCGGTGCCGACTCTGCCACCGGGGCTGTTCTGCCCGGGAGGGTCGACGGCCACGCTCTATGCCCTACAACTCGCTCGTCATCGCATCCGACCCGACGTCAGAGAGGTCGGTTCCACCGGCGAACCGATGACGCTGTTCGTGTCCGATGCGGGCCACTACGCCGCCACGAAGTCCGCTGCTCTGCTCGGGCTCGGGACACGCGCCGTCGTCAAGGTCGAATCCGACGATGGGGGAGCGATGATCCCCGAGGCGCTGGAGCACGCGGTGCGGAAGTCACGAGATGACGGTGAGGTTCCGTTCGCGGTGATCGGCACCTCTGGAACTACCGTCACCTCGGCGTTCGACGATCTTTCGGCTCTGGCCGACATCGCTGAGGCCAACGACCTGTGGCTGCACGTGGATGGGTGCTACGGCGGATCGGCGCTGTTCTCATCCGCCCAACGCCCTCGTCTCGACGGCGTCGAACGGTCCGATTCGTTCGTGTGGAACTTGCACAAGATGATGGGGATGACCCAGCAGTGCACGGCGCTGCTCGTTCGCGAACCCGAAC
>JABDJU010000080.1 GCA_013003325.1 Acidimicrobiales bacterium | reverse complement strand
ATCTGACCCAGCTCCAGAAGGCCAAGAACCGGGTGGTCCTCACGATCGAGAAGAACCGGCGAGGCCAGAGCGACGTGCACCTCGAGTTCGAAAAGGACTTTGCCAACTTCCGGTTGAAGCCTCACGGTTCATTCGTGGCCGAGGCGCTGCGCGGGGATTAGGCCCGGTGGGCCGTCGTCGAATCAAGCCCATCGCGGCGGTCATCGGAGCTCTGCTGCTGATCCTGATCGGCGCGGCGACCGTCGCCGCTCAGGTCGGCGAAGTCGGCGTGATCACCTATGCCGTGGACATCGATACGGCAAGCGTCAGCGTGAGCGAGAACCTGTCTATCGGCACGGGTTCCGACACGGTCTCGACCTACATTCCCGTCGAGGCGGTCGAGTTGACGTCGTCGGCCGCCCTCGTACGTGATTCGTTTGACGACTACTTCGACCTGGTGACGCTCCGCACGTCGGAAACTACGGCGACGCTGGAGTACCGGCTGACGAGCACCGACCGCGGCGAGGAGGGTGCCCGTGTGAACGATTCCTTCGTCGGATTCGCGATCCTGCCCAGCCCCCAGGCCGACACCGTGGTCGTGACCCTTCCGCCTGGCTATCGGGCCGACGAGGATCCCGCACTGTTTGATGCCAGGGAGGTCGACAAGGACACCTACGAATATGCGAGCGAGTTCGCCGATGAGCTCTGGGGCTACTGGTTCATCGCCCTCGCCGATGACGGCTTGGATACCCGAATCGTCGACGCCGGCGAGGACGCCATCGAGGTCGTCGCCTGGGCCGGAGATACCGAGTGGCTTGATTTCACTGAGCGCTACGTCCGCGAAGGGGTTCCGGTTCTGCGCGAACTGATCGGCGAACCCTGGCCCGAGGAAGACCTTCGGATTGTTGAGAGCATCGAGCCGACCAAGTTTGGCTACGCCGGCTGGTACAGCCGAAGGGAGTCTCAGATCGAGATCCCCGACAGTGTCGATTCCGAAACCTTGCTCCACGAGCTCAGCCATGCCTGGTTCAACGACCGCTTCTACTCGGGCAGATGGCTGGTCGAGGGCTTCGCGGAGGAGATGGCCAGCACCGCCCTCGAACGGCTCGACGGACAGATCACCGATCCCGATCCTCCCGGTACCCCGCCCTCGGGATTCGACGGTCTCGCCCGCTGGCGGTCGCGGTTCTTCTTCGAGGACAGCTGGGAGCTCGAGTACTTCGGATATGACACGTCGTGGTACGTGATCGATGCGCTAACCGACGAGATCGGCACCGAGGCGATGACCACCGTCATCGGCGCTATTCAGGACGGCCGGGCCGTCTACGGGCTCGACGGTGAGCCGGTGCTGTACCCGGCCAACGACTGGCGTCGCTTCCTCGACGTGTTGGAGCTGAGGGGCGGCTCCGAGGAGGCGACCGAGCTCTTTCGAGCGTGGGTGGTGCCCAGCGACGAACTGGTGCTTCTCGACCGCCGGGTCGCAGCGATGACGGTGTTCGACACCTTCGCCGGCGACGATCTGGCCATGGTGCCCTTCGGGATCCGCGATGCCATGTCCCGGTGGAACTTCGACGAGGCCCTGTCCCAGATCGCACGGGCCGAGCTGATCCGGGCCGACATAGCCGACCTGTCCGATCGGGCCGACCGGCAGGACCTGCGTCTGCCGACGGTGATCGACGACCTGTATCGGTCGTCGGGACCCGACTTCTCGCTGATCCGCCGGGTGGTCGATCGGACCGACACGCTCCTGACCGTGTTCGAGCTGTCCCCCGAAGAACTCGACGACGCCAATCGTCGCAACTTCGAGGCGGGACGGTACGAACGAATCGATGCCGACCTCAGCCTGGCCGACCCCGGTTCCACCTCGATGCTGAACCAGAACCGCCGATCAACCGCGGTGTCGTACATGTACCTTGCGAGTCTCGGCGCCCTGGTGATCATGATCGCCGGGATCTGGTTGCTGTACGGCCGCCTGAAGAGCGGCGTGCCCTATCCCACCGAACCCGCCTCCGATCCCGACGAGGACGACATGGAGGCCGATCCCCAGCCGCCGCCCCCCCGGCCCCACGCGACCAGCTCGACGCACTGAGCCACGGCGAGGCTTTTCGACCCGGAGCCGGCTCGGCGCTTTGTGTCGGCCGATGATTCGTCCGAGGCAAAACCGGATCTCGATGTAGGCTCGCCCCGATGCGGGTCGACCTCACTTCCTACTTGGTGGTCGGGCTCGTCGCCGCCGCGGTGACCGCTGCGACCGTGCCGATCTTCAGAGCGATCGCGCTGAACCGGGGAGTTCAGGTGCTCCCGAACGAGCGGGCCGTGCACGCCCAACCGACCCCGACCCTGGGTGGCGGCGGAATGTTCCTTGGCTTCCTCACCGCAATGGGTGTCGCCGCCGCTTCAGGTTGGTTCCCCGACGCCTTCAGCGGCACCAGCGAACCGCTGGCAATCCTCGGCTGCGGGTTGATCGCCTACGGGGTCGGGGTGGTCGATGATCTCAGAGATATCTCGGCACCGGCCAAAACGGCCGGGATCGTGTTGGCCGGCACGATGCTCTATGTCTTCGGCGTGAGCATCATCTATTTCCGCATTCCGTTCCTCGATCCGATCATCGTGGATCCTGGCCTCGCGTACCTGCTCACGGTGGTGTGGGTGATGGGCATGGCCAACGCAGTCAACTTCATCGACGGTCTGGACGGACTGGCGGCCGGGATTGTGGGCATCGGCGCCCTGGCCTTCTTCTTCTATTCGCTGAGGCTGCTCGAAGTCGGCCTTCTACTGTCAACCATGGGCCCGCTCCTGCTGGTGATCGTGTTCGGGATTTGCGTCGGATTCCTTCCTTACAACGTTCACCCGGCCCAGATCTTCATGGGCGACGGCGGTGCGATCCTGCTCGGTTCGCTCATGGCGGCCAGCACGATGGCCGTGGGTGGACGAACCCCGGATCCCTTCAGCGGCCAGACGTTCTTCTTCTACGCCCCGCTGGTGATTCCGCTGGTGATCCTCGGGGTTCCGATCGTCGACACGGTCTTTGCCATCGTGCGGCGGGCGACCCGTCGTCAGGGCTTGGCCACCGCCGACAAGGACCACATGCACCACCGGCTGATGCGTTTGGGTCACGGGCACGCCCGCAGCGTTTTCATTCTCTGGGCATGGACTGCGCTGCTCTCGGGGTTCGTCCTCTGGCCGGTGTACAACGACGGCTCCGGCGACGCCATCGTGCCGGTGGGCGTGGCCGCGCTCGGACTGATTCTGTTCACGCTGTTCGCTCCCGGTTTTGGACGTCAGCGGGTCACCTGAGCTCGACTCCCCGGCATCCGATGAGTGCGGTACCTTGAGTGCATGAAGCTGCTGTTGCACCCGGGCGGAGCGCTCTTCGTCCTCGCCGGGCTGGCATTCATCGCTCGCCGAGTGCTGCCCCTCGATCGCATCCCGCTGATCGGCGGGTTCGCGATGACGGTTGCGTTCTTCGCCATGATCTTCGGCCTGGTCGGTGGGGTATTTCTCACCCTGATCGTGCGGCGCGGGGAGAATGCCCCCTGATGGCAGCCAAGAAGGCGGGGAACAAGAAGGCGGCCAGCAAGAAGACTGCTGGCAAGAAGACTGCTGGCAAGAAGAGGGCGACGGGCAAGAAGCCCGTATCCGGGTCGCCGAAGCGGGTGAGCTTCAACAACATTTCGGCGGCGTCGTGGGAACATGCCACCGACCGCGCCGCGCTACATGCCTTGCGAACCCTTCCCGGGTTCGACACCGTGATTCGCAAAGTGGTCGGTGCGATCGGGGAGCGGAACGTGCGCCTGATCTTCACCGCCCAGGCGCTCGAGGTGGGGCCGGACCAGTACCCCGACCTCCACGAGATCCTCAAAGAGGTCTCGGCCACCCTCGACTGGCCGGTCCCGAAGCTGTATGTGTCGCAGACCCCGCTGGCCAACGCCGGTGCGGTCGGCGTCGACAACCCCTTCATCGTGTTGAACAGCTCGCTGGTCGAGTTGTCCAGCCCCGACGAGCTGAGGTTCGTGCTCGGCCATGAGGTCGCTCACATCATCAGCGAACACGCCCTCTACCGGACGCTGCTGTTCCTGTTGCTCCAATTCTCGCGGGCTGCGGTCCCACTGGTCGGGCAGGCGGTGGCGCCGATCACGCTGGCGCTGCTCGAGTGGAACCGGAAGGCGGAAGTGTCATGCGATCGGGCCGGGCTCCTGGCCGTGCAAGACGTCGACACCGCGGTCGGCGCCCTCGGCGTGATGGCCGGGGGAGTCCGGGGCCGTGAAGGGTCGATCAACGTTGAGGCGCTACGAACTCAAAGCGAGGCCTATAGCGACAGCGAGGGACTCGACACGTTCTTCAAGTTCATGGCCACCGCCGGGCGCACCCACCCGTTTCCCGTGATCCGGGTGCGTGAACTCGACCGCTGGGCGGTCGGCGGCGAGTACGCCCGGATCCTCGGCGGCGAGTTCGTAGCCCGCGGTGATGAGCCGCCACTTCGCGACGACATGTCGGCCGCCGGCGACGGCTTCAGCGACTCGGCCCAGGAGGTCTTCACCAACGCCGACGAGTATGTGTCGAACGCACTTTCGGCCTTCGCCGGCGCACTCCGTCGGTTGGCTCGAGACTGACATCCGGCCATGCCGCGGTACTAGGGCGCATCGAAGACCACCACGAGGGGGAGGTGGTCGGAGGAGAGGGCGTCGGCGAGCACCTCTGTGTTCAGAAACGTCACGCCACGACCAAATACCCAGTCGATTCGCTTCTCAGGGTTGGTGCTCGGGTCGGTTAGGGCGGTCGGATCACCGGACACGTCCTGAGCGCTGATCAGTCCGGGGCCGGTCATCGCATCGATCTCGGGCCAGCCTGGTTGGGCGTTGAAGTCCCCGGCGATGATGATGACCGGGCTGTTGCTATGGGTTTGGAGAAGCCGCTCGATCTGGTCGAGGCGGGTCTCGGTGAAGTCGCGGGGGTTTTGGAGGTGCACCGACACGACCCGAAGGAAACCACCGGGCCGGGCGATGTCGACAGAGATGGCCGATCGTTCTTGGGGACCTTGCCCGTAGGGCAGCTCGATGGCGATGGTGTTGGTGACCGGAAGGTTCGTCAAGACGGCGTTGCCCATCTGCCGATCGGCGGCCGGGGCATATACGACGTCCATCTCGAGCCGCTGGGCTAGCCACGTGGCCATGTCGGCGCCGCCGCCGAGCACCCAGCCTCGCGAAACTTCCTGCAAGGTGACGACCGCCGGGTTGTGCTCCTCGATCGAGCGGGCGATCTCCTCGAGGTCGACTCCGGCATCAGGGTCGACGCCGTAGTGCAGATTCCATGAAACGAGCGTGAGTGCGTCGTCGGCTGCTGTGTCGGACACCGGTTTTCTGATATCTCGCCCAATGGTCAGCGCAATCCCCAAGAGCGCCACGAGACCTGTTGCGACCATCAGTACCGAGGCCGGCCGGCCGATCGGCCGAAGGGGGAGAGGCCCGCTTTCTCTGGGGCCGGCATCGGGGCGCCGGAGCCCCACTGCAGCACCTATGAACACCGCGGTCGCCACGATCACCAGCTCGTTGGGGAAGCCGAGCGGAATCCTGTAGTCGAGCTGGAAGAGCAGAAGGGGCAGGATCGCCCCGAGACCGACAAGTGTCGCCGCCGCACCGATCCTCGGTGTAAACACCGAGCGGCCGGCTGTACCCCGGTCGAGTGCCTCAGCGATCACCGCGAAGGTTGCCAGCTGCGCCCCGACCAGGAACACCAGCACCACGGGTCCGCTGGTCCAGAAGACGCCGGCGATCGCTACCGCCGGGGCTATGGCGAAGGCGGGGGCGGGCCACCGGCCGATCGTCGACGCCGCCCAGCCCGCGAAGAGAAGCCCGAGGCCGGCGATGGGTCCGGCGAAGGCAAGCCGGGTTCCCGACTGGGACGCTGCGAACCCGCTGTTGGCGATAGCCATCCAAAGGAGGGCGAACGCCGGTCCCAGAACCCACAGCCGCCGGACCTCGTAGGTTGGAGGAGTTGTCGGCTCACGACGGGCCAGCTGGGCTGCCCCCACCAGGCAGAGCAGCACAACCACCGTGATGGCCCAGCCGAGCCAATCGTGCCGCCAATACGCATCCCAGGTTCCCAGGGCCAGCTGCATTCCCATATTGAGGCCTGCCCCAGCGGCTAAAGCGCCTGCAACGGTGCGGCCGCCCTCTTCCCGTCCAGCGACAATCGCGACCGCGATGGTCAGCACGGCGATCGACAACGAGGCCGTCGTCAGGCCGACCCATACCCTGGCCATGCCGGTCAATCCCTGCACCAGCAGCCGAGCGGCGACCAGGGCGATCGTCCCAGCGAACATCGCCGTGGCGGCGTCAGCTCTGCGTGCGACCGCCACCAGCCCGAGGGCCCAAAGGCCGGCGCCCGCAAACGTCAGCAGTGCGGCACCGATCGCTGTAGTGAGGCCGACGTTGAGTGGTGCATCGAGCAGCGGACCGGTCGAACGGAGGAGTTCGAGGGTCACCGCGGTCAGCACGGTGACGACCGACAGCGGGGCCAGACGAGCGGCGGCGTCGACACTGGACGGTTCTCCCACCGGACACCTCCTCAGGCCGTGCTGCCAACCGAGCGCACCACGCGGACTGCCGACCTCGGGGCGCTCGTCACCAAAATGTCGGTGACCACATTGTCTTGGGATCGACTCTGAATGGGTAGGGCCCCAGGTCCTGGACCCGGAAAGGTGAGCGGCTAGTTGGCTTCTGCCTTGTTGACCATGAAGGTCAGGAACACGCCGCCGACAACGCCGAACACCATCGTGACGAACGCGACGAACTTGATGAGGTTCCCGAGCAGTGGAAGACCGGGGGCGACGAGCCACACGACGAGCCCGAGCACGGCCAGAGCGAACAGAGCGGCACCGGGGTGGAGGAGCAGTTTCACCCTTTGGTCTTCGGTCCGGTTTTCGCTGATCTGTAGCGATGCGGGAACAACTGCTCAACGGTTGGATTCCCAGGCTGCTCAGGACGGGTTTTTGGATCGGTGGGCCGCTAGGCTTCGGGGGTCCGGTCAGCCCGCCGGTCCTTCTTCATGCCCATGAGCAGCCGACCCACCCCCCTGACCGAAACCGTGTTGCACAGCACCGGTGCATATGAGCTGGTGCTCTCGGCCGTTGTGGTCGGTGCGTTCGGGTACCTGTTCGACCGCTGGCTGGGCACCGACCCGATCTTTTTACTCGCCTTCGGCATCTTCGGCTTCGTAGGTGCGGCCGCTTCGCTCGTTTACCGCTACAGGTATCAGGTTGAGATCCTCAACGAGGAACAGCCATGATCGGTGCAACCATCAACGAGCACCCCGACCGGCTGGAGGGGCCGTCGCCCGCCACCCAGGTCGCCCTCGACATGGCGAAACGTTCTGTCTTCCTGCTCCCGCTCGTCATCTTGTTCGGTGCGGCGCTGGATGGCACCGAAGGGGCGCTGTCGGTCGCCTACGCCCTGGCCATCGTCGTCATCAACTTCGTACTCGCCGCGTTCGTCATCGGCAGAGCGGCCCAGATCAGCTTCGCTCTGGTGTTCGGGGCCGCCCTCGGCGGCTTCGCCTTTCGGCTCGGGCTGATTTTCCTAGCGATCCTCGCGGTTGCCGGCCAGGAATGGGTCCGAATCGTGCCAATGGGAATTACCCTCATCGTCACCCACCTGGGGTTGCTGGTGTGGGAACTTCGTTACGTATCCGCCTCCATGGCCTATCCCGGCCTGAAGCCCAAGGAGCATCGCCAAGGTGTCCGTGAACCTGTTCGCAGCTGAAGCCGAGGGCGGGGGACTGCAGTTCCCGCCGATCGAGAACCTGGTGGAATGGCCGGCCTATCTGTTCGAAGGCACCTTTGCCGAGTTCAACAAGATCGCACTCATCTCGGTGCTGGCGATGGCGATCCCCACCGTCATGTTCCTCGCCGCCGGCACCGACAAGATCCCCTCCGGCCTGCAGAACCTCGTGGAGGGCTCGGTCGACTTCATCGACAATCAGGTGATCCTGCCCGCCATCGGGCCCGAGGGCTTCAAGTTTCGGCCGCTGTTGCTGAGCATCTTCTTCTTCGTGTTCATCGGCAACCTTTTCGAGGTGATCCCCACCTTCCACATGCCGCTCAACGCCCGGATGGCGGTGCCTGCAGTACTCGGCATCCTCGTGCTGATCGTGTTCGTGTCGGTGGGAATCAAGGAACAGGGCCTCGGGCCGTATCTCAAGAGCTCAGCCGGGCCTTCGGGGCTGCCCAAGGCCATGTACCTGCTGGTCACGCCGATCGAATACCTGTCGACGTTCATCGTTCGGCCCTTCAGCCTGGCCGTTCGTCTCTTCGCCAACATGTTGGCCGGTCACATCCTGCTGGTCACCTTCGGCGTGTTGTGCATCACGCTGTGGCAGACCAGTCTTTTGGCTCTCGTTGTTCCCTTCAGCTTCGGCATGCTCGTAGCCCTCACCGGCTTCGAGATCATGGTGTCGTTTCTGCAGGGTTTCGTGTTCGCCCTGCTCGCCGCGGTGTACATCGGCGGCGCTATGCACCCCCACCACTAGTACCTCAGATCGTTCAACCAACAACCAAGTCTGCGCCTCGAGAGTTGTGGGGCAAAGAAAAGCGAATCTCATCAGATTCAATCATTAACTAGGAGACAATCTTCAAATGAGTGCCATCGCAAGTGCAGCTAGTCAGGCGATCGAGCTTGCAGTAGAAGCAACCGCAGACGAACAGAAGGCAAACGCAGCCGCCAGCAGCGCCGGCTTCGCCTATGGCTTGGCCGCTATCGGCCCGGGCATCGGCATCGGCTACCTGGTCGGCCAGTCCGTCCAGGCCATGGCCCGTCAGCCCGAGGCCGCTGGCATGGTCCGTACGACCATGTTCCTCGGCATCGCCTTCGTGGAGGCCCTGGCCCTCATCGGCTTCGTGGTCTTCTTCCTGGCCCAGGCCTGAGAAAGGAAGTCCACATGAAGCGCATCACGAGACTGCTGCTGTTGGCAGTCCTCGGCGGTGCGGCTCTGATCTTCTCCGCAGCGCCTGCCGGCGCCGCCGGCGAGTCGATCGAGGGTTGCACCATCGAGGGTGTCGACGAAGAGATCCTCGAGGGAGCGAGCAGCGAAGAGATCATCCTCCTCGTCGTCGCCGCACTCGAAGAAGGCGACCCCGATCACTCCTCCGAGGAGTACAAGGACGCCCTGCACGAGGTCGAGGAGATCGTCGCCGAGTGCATCGAGGCGCCCAACGTCCTCCTGCCCGAGATCAACGAGGTCATCTGGGGTGCCGTCGGCTTCTTCATCGTCCTGATCTTCATCATGAAGTTCGGTTGGCCCGCCATCAAGAAGTCGATGGACGAGCGGACCGAGAAGATCCAGGCCGAGCTGGACGCCGCCGAGCAGGCCAAGGCCGACGCCGAAGCGACCAAGGCCGAGTTCGCGGCCAAGGTGGCCGACGCCAAGACCGAGGCCGCCCGCATCATCGAAGAGGCCCGTCAGTCCGCCGATCAGCTCAAGGCTGATCAGCAGGCTCGCCTCAACGACGAGCTGGCCGCCGCTCGGGCTGCCGCCCAGGCCGACATCGACGCCGCCAAGAGCCAGGCCATGGCCGAACTCCGCGGCGAGGTCGCCACCATCGCCATCGGTGCCGCCGAGAGCGTCGTCGGTGCCAACCTCGATCGTGCCGCCCAGGAACGCCTGGTCGAGGACTACATCAACCGCGTCGGCTCGAACAGCTGAGCCAAGACGGAGGCGATCGAATGAGCGCACAAACGAACACTGCCTACGCCCAGGCGATCGCCGCTGTGGCCGGCGCCGAGGGCGAGCTGGCCAAGGTCCAGGACGAGGTCTTCTCCCTGGCCCGGACCCTGGGGGGCTCCGAGGAGCTCCAGACCACGCTGTCCGACTCGACGGTCCCGGTGGCCCGTCGACAGCAGATCATCGAAGACCTGCTGGCCAACAAGGTCTCCAAGGCCACGTTGGCCACGGT
>JABDJU010000069.1 GCA_013003325.1 Acidimicrobiales bacterium | reverse complement strand
CGCAGGCTCGGCCGTTGAGCCAGCCCGTCGCAAGCGATCGAAGGATTAGTCATGAAGCGAGCGAAGCGAGCGAGAACATGACTCATCCTGAGCGAGCGAGCTACGGAACCTCCGTGGAACGGCCCCCCGGAGGGGAGCTATAGACCGATGCGTTGGGCGAGTTGTTCGCGGTGGTAGGCCGGGTCGCCGAACATGAGCTCGGAGCTCTTGGCTCGCTTGAAGTAGAGGTGAGCGGGGTGTTCCCAGGTGAACCCGATGCCGCCGTGGATCTGGATGTTCTCCGCGGCGGCGTGGAAGTAGGCGTCTGAGCAGTACGCCTTGGCGAGGCTGGCGACCGAGGCAAGCTCGTCGTTCATCTCGCTAGCGCACCACATGCCGTAGTACGCCGCGCTCTTGGCACTCTCGACCTCGACCAGCATGTCGGCGCACTTGTGCTTGATCGCCTGGAACGAACCGATCGGCCGCCCGAACTGAACCCGATCCTTGGCGTACTGGGTGGCCATCTCCAGGACGAACTGGGCGCCTCCCACCTGTTCGGCGGCCAGAGCGACAGCGGCGAGGTCGAGCACGGTTTGCAGGATCTCCCAGCCCGCACCGTCGGCTCCAACGGGGGTGGCGACGGCGCCGTCGAGGGTGACTTTGGCCTGCTTGCGGGTTTGGTCCATGGTGGCCAGTGGCTCGACGGACACTCCTTCGGCGGAGGAATCGACGGCGAAGAGGCTGACCCCCTGTTCGGTTCGGGCGGCCACGATCAACAGCGACGCTGTGTGTCCGTCGATCACGAAGCTCTTGGTGCCGGTGACCGAATTGCCATCGGAGGTGGCCTCGATCCCCGAATCGTCCCAGCGGCCGTTCTCTTCGGTGTAGGCCAGGGTTGCGGTGGTCTCGCCGCAGGCGATTCCCGGCAGGTGGGCCTTCTTGGCGTCGGCGTCGTCTGAGTGAAGCAGAGCGAGGGTTGCGAGCGTGGTGGAGAAGAACGGTGCGCACAGCAGGGCTCGTCCCATCTCTTCGAGGACGATTCCGAGTTCGACGAAGCCGAATCCCTGACCTCCGTGTTCTTCGGGGATGATGAGAGCGGGCAGACCCATTTGATCGCTCATCTGCTTCCAGACGGCTGCGTCGTAGCCGGCCTCGGTCTCCATTTGCTCGCGGACGGCGGCTTCGGGGGACTTCTCGCTCAAAAACGAGCGTACGAAGTCGCGCAGTTGGTCCTGTTCTTCGGTGAAGGCGAAATTCATGATGCCAGTCAAGTAGATGTCGAGCGACGCCACAAAGCAGATATGTGTACCGTTGTGTACTCATGACTGGATCCAGCCCGGCCCGGCCGGTGAGCAGCAGTCCCACCCTCAGGATGGGAATACGAACCTTTCGCGAACGACTCCGCGCTGCGATGACAGCAGCGCAGTCCGGCGAGCGAATCATCGTGACCATCAGAGGTGTCCCCGTCGCCCAGCTCGGACCGATCGAATCCGATCCTGGCACGACCACTCTCGAATCATTGAGCGCAGCCGGCCTGGTGAACCCGCCACAGCGTCGAGACCGGCCAGCCGATCCGAACCCCCACGTGCTGGCCGCCGACGTGCGACTCGACCGCGTGATCGACCAGGTGCGGGGGCGGGTGTGACCACCATCTTCCTCGACACGTCGGCGTTGTTGCGTCGGTATGTGGCTGCGCCGCAACGGCTGCTCGTCATCGACGCGATGGAGCGAGCCGACCACTGGGTTGCAGCGTCCATCTCGCGCACCGAGACACTGCTTGCGCTGCAGCAATTGGCCCTGTCCCCGGCCCACCTCACCGAGCTGTGGGCCAGCGTTCGAGGCGAATGGGATGCATTCTGGGAGATCCCAGTAGACCGGCGGGCCATGAACGCAGCCGTCGAGCTAGGTGGGCGATACGGGCTCAGTACCGTCGACGCCCTTCAGTTGGCATGCGCGTCCCGAGTTCCACGGCCGGCGCTGTTCTGTACCTTTGAGCGACAGCAGATTCCTGCCGCGGCGGCTCTCGACTTCGAGGTGGTCTCACCCTGGGCATGAGCCGAGGCACGGCTCAAGTACTCTTCGGGCGTGGGCCGAAGAAACAACGTGGGTGCAGACCGTCCCGTCGTTCGTCATGTGCTCGCAGCCGTCTTCTGTGTCGTCG
Source organism: Acidimicrobiales bacterium (assembly GCA_013003325.1). Taxonomy (GTDB): domain Bacteria; phylum Actinomycetota; class Acidimicrobiia; order Acidimicrobiales; family SZUA-35; genus JABDIY01. The sequence goes on along the minus strand of JABDJU010000069.1, from coordinate 2,661 downwards.
CGCTCCTAGCCGGGGTCGTACCGACGGCGGCGACCGAACCCAGGGTCGGGGTTCACACCGGCACCACCCCGACCGAGCTCCAGATCGCTCGCTTTTACCGGGCCGTGCTGGACCGGGAGCCCGATGAAGCCGGGATGGCCTACTGGTATCGTCTGCTGACCACCGGCACCGACGTCACCACTATCGCCGATTCGTTTGCCGTCAGCACCGAGTTTGAAGCTCGTTTTGGGGTGTCGGCCGGCGCGTCAGGCGATCCGGAGTTCCTGCGCCAGGTATACCGCAATGTGCTCGACCGAGATCCCGATCTTGCTGGCGAACGCTATTGGGCCCAGCTGCTGGCCGCGGGCGTGCCGCGGGCTCAGGTGGTTCTTTGGTTCTCCGAGTCCCAGGAATTCCTGAGCGCCAGCGGCCTCGCGCCGGCGGATCTCCCGCCCTTCGAGAGTGAGGTTCTCGAGATCACCGCCGACGATCTAGGCGTGTCGTGGCGGCCCGGCTGTCCGGTTTCGCCTCGCGACCTGCGTCTCCTCCGACTTCGGTTCGTCGACTTCGCCGGTTCCGCCCGGGACGGAGAGCTGGTTGTGCACACCGATGTGGCCGAGGACATCGTGATCGTGTTCGAACGGCTCTACCTGAATCGCTATCCGATCGAATCGATGCGCACCGTCGACGAGTTCGGCGGCTCCGACGATGCCAGCATGGCCGCCAACAACACCAGCGCCTTCAACTGCCGGGCGGCGGTGTCGAGTACGTCGTGGTCCCGCCACGCCTACGGCACCGCCATCGACTTCAACCCGCTCATCAACCCCTACGTAACGAGCTCAACGGTTCTGCCCCCCACCGGTGCCGATTTCGCCGACCGACTGCTTCACCACCCCGCAGTGATCAGAGAAGGCGACATCGTCGTACGCAGCTTCGACGCGATCGGATGGAGTTGGGGAGGACGATGGCGGACGGTGAAGGACTACCAGCACTTCTCGCTCAGCGGGAGATGAGCGAATCGCCGGGAAGCGGGGCGTCGCCGAAGAGTCGGTGCTGGAACTTGCGCATCGCAGCCAGCCATCGGTCGGCATCGGTCGCCTTCATCTTGATGTAGTCGGCAACCTCGGGGTGGGGCAGCACATGAAAACGCTCCTCGGCCATCGCGTCGATGCACATGCGGGCGACATCGCCTGCCTCCACGATCCCGTCGGCCGCTGCGACGCCGAAGTCGTCGAGGCTGCCCGAAGACAGCGCCTCGTCGGGTGAATTCGACACGATGTTCGTTCGAACCGCCTGCGGGCAGAGCACGCTGACCCGGATGCCCTGGTGGTGGTGGGTGATGGCCAGCCACTCGGCCAGGGACCCCGCGGCGTGTTTGGTGATCGTGTAGGCCAAGGATCCGATCTGACTCAACACCCCGGCCGCCGAGGCGGTGTTCAACAGGTAGCCCTCGCCCCGGGCCGCCATCGACGGGACAACGGCTCGGGCGGCGTAAATGTGAGCCATGACATGCACCTCCCACATGCGCTCGATGCTCGCATTGGAGTCTTCGAGTCCCGCGACGGTGACGTATCCGGCGTTGGACACGAACACGTCGACCGGCCCGATCGTGTCTTCGACTCGGTCGACCAGCGCCCGCAGTTGCGATTCGTCGGCCACATCGAGGTGTGCGCTGGACGCCGACCCGCCATGGTCCTCGATCTCGGTTGCGACTCGTTCCGCCTCGCCCTCGTTCATGTCGGTTGCGACGACATGCCGAGCCCCTGACTGAGCGAACGCCTTCGCCAGCGCCTCTCCGATCCCTGATCCGGCACCGGTTATGACCACGATTCGATCCTGAATGTCCATCGCCATCGACCGTAGCCTGGACCCCCTCCGTCGCTACTGTTGGGCGATGGGAGATCGGGTTGTGATCGTCGGCGGGGGAATCGCCGGCGTCAGTGCCGCTGCGTTCTTGGCCGATCGCGGCGCCGAAGTCACCTTGGTAGAACGCGAACCGACCCTCGCCTATCACACCACGGGGCGATCCGCCGCCCAGTGGATCGTCAACTACGGCCATCCGGCCACCCGCCGGCTCACCGCTTCCTCTCGAGACTTCTTCGATCATCCCCCGCCGGGCACCGCCGACAGCCCGTTGCTCTGCGAGCGACCGGTGGTGATGGTCTCAGATTCTCCCGACACGCCCGTCGACGATCAGTTCGCCGACCCGGAGTCGGCGGCCCCGTCGATGGAGCCCGTCCCGGTCGCTGAAGCGGCGGAGCTCTGCCCGATGGTCGACATCACACGCACCTCCATCGCCTTCATCGACCACGGATCGATGGAGATCGACGTCGGCGCCCTCCACCAAGGGTTCGTGCGCATGCTGCGGGGGGCGGGCGGGACCATCACGACCGCCACCAGAGTCGATGCCGCCCGCCCCAAGGGTGACCGTTGGACGGTGGAAACGACCGGAGGCGAGATCGTTGCCGACGTGCTCGTCAACGCGGCGGGGGCGTGGGGCGACGTGGTCGCCGCCGCTGCAGGGATCACCCCGATCGGACTCCAGCCCCGCCGGCGTACGGCCTTCATGGTCCCGGGCAGCGCCATGCCCGGCTTCGACGCGGCCCGATCACACGAATGGCCGATGCTCATCGATCTAGCCCATCGATGGTATGTGAAGCCCGATGGAGCGCAGTTCTTGTG
>JABDJU010000066.1 GCA_013003325.1 Acidimicrobiales bacterium | reverse complement strand
GAACGAGCCATACCCCGGCTCGGCATCGAGATCCTGAATCACCACGATGCTCGGCTTGGGCCCAGCATCGATGTACTCGTAATACGCGTTGCGGGCATACGTGACGTCCGCATCATTGGAGGGATGGGCGGCCCGGATGGTGGCGGTACGAGCGAACGCCACCACCGACGGGAGATCTGGCCTGGCACACACCAGGGGCTGAGAAGTGAACCCGTAACCCCGCCGCTCGGGAGCCACCAGCTCCAGCGCATTACACACCGTGGGAGTGTCGAGGGCCCTCAGCCCAGCCAGCACGCTTCCGTCGAGAGCGACCATCTTCTGAGCCTACGACAGCCCCGCGATCTAGGGCACATGCATCGAAAGAGTTGGCGAACAACATGCCGGTCGCGTTCGGACCGTTCCTGTGGCGGTAGACGCGGGCATGACCTACGTTTGGGTCAGACAGGGACGGCCCTTCGAGCGCCACAGACGATCAGACGCCGAACCGCTGGACGATGTCCCTCGCTGATCGCAAAGTGCGATACCTATCAGAAGGGGAAGAATATGTACATCTTTTCGGCATCGCTCCAGGCCAAGCCGGGGCGAGGTGGAGAACTGGGCGCTCGAATGATCCCGCTCAGGGACGCGATAACAGAAGCTACCGGAAACCAGGCGTACGCCTGGGCTGCGAGTTCGGGGCCACCGATCGGTGCCTTCGGGATCAGCACCCGGGCCACCGGGCACGAACACCTGATCGAGCTCCAGCAAAAGATGGGAGCGTCGGAGAGCTATCACGCAGAGGCAGCCAAACTCGCTGATGTTCTGGCCATGCCTTCTACGACCTCGCTCAGCCAAATCGTGGCAATGGCCGGCGAGCAAGGCGAACCAGCGCCGGTCGTGCGCCTCACCCAGGCCACCGTGCAGATCGGCCATGTCGGCGATGCGATGAACTGGGGGCAGGAGATGCTGCAACACGTACACAACACAACGGGCCTGAGCGGCCTGTTCACGAACCTCGCATCGGGCAGCCCCTTCGACGTGATGTGGATCTTCTCGGCCAACACAGGCGCAGAGCTCGATGCCGCAAATGCAGCGTTGCAGGCCGACACGGGTTACATCGGGCTGATCGACAAAGCAGCCAGCTTCATCGTTCCCGGCTCGGCAGCCCGTGCCACCCTCGTGCAGATGACCTGAGTCCACGCCACATTCGTCGGAAGTGTTGGAGCGCAACACTTTCGGCGCGCCTCGGGCTCCGAACCGGGTCGCTACGCCGGCAGAGGGCAGGCGTTGAGCTGGTAGGTGGCCAGCCTGGTGCGCAGGGCCCGCAGCACCAAGCCGATAGCGGCGACACCGACGAAGGGCTGCACGGGAGCCCACCAACTGAGTGCCCCGCTGGTGCCAAGGAGGGCGACGACCATCTGATTGCACACCGGGCAACCGACTGCGAGGAACGACACGAACCCACCCCACACCGTGCGCACATCGTTCCGCTCCTGCTCATCCGCGTGAGTGGCGGGCAAACGGATTGCGAACACGAGGCCTATGAGCGCGGAAGTGATGGTCCAGATCACGTAGTCGATCGGCCTGCTTTCGACGGGCCGTCCGAAAATCGGCGTGTCGATCAGATCCGATGGCACCCCGATGAAGACCGCCGCGACGAGTGCGTACGGAATTGCCCGCAGATACGTAGTCGAAGGCAGATCTCGCAGCGCCGAAAACACACCCACGACCGTATAGCCCCGTGGCGTTTCCGACCGATCAGTGCCGGCCGGTGAAATCTAGAACGGCGTGGAGGAATGCGTTCGGGTCCATGCTGTGGGCGAGGTGGGTTTGGCCGGCCAGTGCGGTGACTTCTGCGTCTGCGGCAATCGATGAGTGCTGATCGGGCCTCGGGTATGCCGCAGCGTCGCTCCGCTCGCCCCTGAGAATGAGCGTCGGCACGCCCGCGATCGGAAGGTCATCCCAGCTGGTCTGCTGCAGAGCTCGGATCTCCCTCGGGGCCTGCCGGGCGCCGTCGCGCAACATCTTCCGCACCGGCGGAACCTTCATGGCGATTCCGATCTCGTCGTCGCTCACGCCGGCCAGATCCCGAGCTAGCAGTCTGATCGCATCGTCGAAGCGAGCGTCCTCGACAGCCTGATCTACTGCAGCGGCCCCATCTTCGGCAATTCCATCGCCGTTCATCGGTGGCTCGTACAGCACCAGCGACGCCATCTTCTGCCCCTTCAATGCGGTTTTCATCGCTACAACCGCACCGAAGGAGTGGGCGACAACGTGAGCCGGCCGATCGTACGTGCCCAGCACAGCCTCCAGGTCCTCGACCTCGCGTTCAAGGCTGTAGTCGGACCCATCAGAGCTCTCACCTCGGCCGCGCCGGTCATACGTCGTGACCTCGTAGCGCTCGGCCAAGGCCAATTCGACCATCGAGAAGGTGTTCATGCCATCCAGTGTTCCGTGCACCAACACCATCGGCGGGCCCGACCCGCTCCGCCGCAGCGCCAGCTCGGTGCCATCGGCCGAGGTCACCCTACGGTTCCCTCCCTTGCTCCCGAGTGCGAGCGACCTCACAAGCCGTGTCTTGCTCGGCGCTTCCCGAAACAGCCTCAGGAGGTGTTTGGAAAGGCTCATGGTCGAAGTCTCCTGCCGCCCCCGCCAACCGTCAAGCAACAACCGAACTGACGGCAGAAACGCTCGCCACACGAGCGTTGTGGACGCCAGTTTGAGCGACATCCGAACTGACGGCAGAAACGCTCGCCACACGAGCGTTGTGGACGCCGGTTCGCGTGCGGGGCAGCTCAGTCGGCTCGCACCAGTTCGACGGCGGTTGCTCCGGTCGGCAGGGTGCTGGCTCGATCGATCTTCAAACCGGCCGCATAGAAGAGCGCCTCGTACTGCTTCGCAGTACGTTCACGGCCCGAAGCCAGGGCCAGCATCAACAGATCCGATGCCGAAGCGAAGTCGTCCCGTGGGTTCTCACAGGCCACGTTCTCAACAACCACGATCCGGCCGCTTTCCGGCAGGGCCGCGGCTACCACCCGAAGCAATGCGGTGGCACGGTCGTCGTCCCAGTCGTGCACGATGGCCAACAGCAGGTAGCGATCGCAGCCGGCCGGAACTTCGTCGAAGAAGCTGCCGCTTGTTATGGTCCGAGCCGGTGGGCCGGCGGTCTCGGCGAAGCGGGCTCGCGCGGTGACCGACGGGAGGTCGAACAACGTGACCTCCAAGTGAGGGTGGTAGCGCAGGAGCACTTCGAGCGTGGCACCAGTTCCGCCGCCGACATCGCACACCGACTGCACCTCATCCCAGTCCAGCGTCCGGGCCAAACCGATCGCCTGCAGCATCGCCCCCGCCGCCATGGCTTCATCGAAGATTGCGCCCGCGTCGGGGTTGGCGGTGAGGTAGGTGAAATAGTCGGTCTCGTGGGCCAACTCGAAGGCCGCTGGCTGGCCCGTGGCAAGGCTCGCTCCAAACCGGGGCCACGTTGCCGTGAGCCAAGGGCTCGACATGAACTGCACCCAGGCCCGCCACGGAGCCTCAGCCTCGGATCGCAGCGCCGTCGTGACGCCGTTGGCCTTCACGAGGCCCGAGCGCGTGAAGCTCACAAAGCCTCGACCGGCCGCATAGCGCAGCACCCGTTCGAGCCGATCGGGATCCGAGCCAGTGCGGTCGGCCAGCTCACCGACCGAGCGAGGCTTATCGAGAAGGTCGGGAAGGTCGAGGGCGACGATGGCACCGAGTACCGGCGTGTCGAAGGCTGCGAACAACGACTCGAGAATCTGCACCGGGGGAGGCGCAGATCGTCGATGGCCGCCCGCCAACCAGCGGCGGAGTGCATTGGCCGCGACGGTGACCCGCCCGGGCGGTACGGCCGGAGCGCCCAACGCCGCCCGTTCGAACCTGCGCTGGTTCATAGGTCGAACCTACCCCACCGATGCGCCTACGAACATGGGAGCGTGCGACGCAGTGCAACCTCGACGCCGAATGCTCCCTCCGAACCGGTGCTTCACAGTCGGCGAGGCACCGGAAAGCACACGCGACCGAGTTTGGCACCCAGAATCCCGGGTACTTACCGACCATGGCCCCTACCCCAAACGAGTTGCACGTGAGAGCCCTGCGCAAGCGAGTTCTCCTGGCGTTCGACTTCGACGAGACCCTGGCACCCAACACCACCAATGCGCTACTCGAGCACCTCGGTGAGAACCCAGAGGAGTTCAGGGATCGCTACGTGAAGCCGTTGCAAGACCGGGGTTGGGAAAGTCGGCTCGCCGAAGCGCACACCCTCGTCGAGCTTTCACGCCGTCGGAGCGACCCGATCACCGACCAGACCTTCGCCGAGGTTGCATCAAACCTCGATATGTACCCGGGGGTGCCGGACATGTTTGATCGGGTCAGAACCGCAGTAGGCGATATCGACGACGACATCGACGTCGAGTTCCACATGATCACCGCTGGATTTGTAAACATCCCCAGTCACACTGCGATCGCCGACGAGTTCACCAGCATCATCGGTGGCCATTGGGCCTTCGACGAAGCTGGTCAGATCGTGTTCCCCAAGAACACGGTCGGGCACTATGCGAAGGTTCGCCACCTTTTGGCCCTCGCCAAAGGCATCGACTCGGTGCAGTCGGACCGCTCCTACGACATCGATCGGGACATCCCCGAGTCGGAGTGGCATGCACCATTCGAACAAATCATCTTCGTCGGAGATGGCGACAGCGATCTGCCGGCGTTCGACTTCATGCAGAGCCACGCCGGAACTGCGATAGCGGTATACCAAGCCGACAACGCCCGAGAATGGGAATCGAAAGGCGACATGCGACGGGGCAGGGA
>JABDJU010000043.1 GCA_013003325.1 Acidimicrobiales bacterium | reverse complement strand
GCCGTGGGCAACTGTTCCGCCGAAGGGAGTCTGCGCTGCCTTCTCTGGATCGAGGTGGATGAACTGGTGGTCGAGGGTGGCGTCGGCGAAATCGTTGATCCGCTCCTGAGTGATCTCAAACCAATCTCCAGCAACAGGATCTTCCCTGATCTTGGCTCGAAGGGACTCCGCTACTCGCTCTGCGTTCTCGCTCATGGTACGAGGCTAGCCAGCTCAGCCCGAACAGCCGTGTGTCGCAGAGGACCTACAATGGCGAGGTGAACCCGATCGGCATCGCCTTGCTCCTGGTGGGTTACGGGCTGGTCGTTCCGATCGCCAGCAAGATTCGCACGGTCGTGACGAGCCAGAACCGGGTGGCTCTGGCCGGTCATCAAGTCGGCATTCTCATCGTGTGTCTCGGATGGCTGGTCGGTGGTCGGGCCCCGCTGATTTGGATCCATCTGCTCTGGGCGGTGATCGCCGTGATCTGGTTCAACTGGACAGCCACCCGGTTGCAGCAGCCCCGTCCCTGACCCGGGCCGGCCGGTCACGCACCGATAGCATCATGGTCAACGGTTCATCCGGTCAGGAGCGGTCATCCCGATGACAATGGCAGCTGAACACCACACCGACGGCGGATCCCGCCGCCAGCTCCACGCCCGCTGGCTGGGCACAGTCCCCTACACCGAGGCCTGGGATCTGCAAACCCAGCTGTTCGCCGGCACGTCGGATCACCTCCTTCTCCTCGAGCATCCTGCCGTCTACACCAGGGGCGTCAGAACCGACCCGGCCAACCTCCTGGTCGACCCTGCTCAGGTCGGAGCTGAAGACGTGGCGGTCAACCGCGGCGGCGACATCACCTTTCATGGACCGGGCCAGATCGTGGGCTATCCGATCCTCAACGTTCAAGGCAAGCGGGGCGGCGGCATGGCCGACACCGTCGCGTACGTCACCAAGATCGAGCAGACGATCATCGACTGTCTGGCTCGGTTCAATCTCAACGCCACACGGTTCGACGGCTACCCCGGCGTCTGGCTCGATGCAGGTTCACCAACAGCGCGAAAGATCGCCGCCATCGGGGTTCGGCTCAGCCGGGGCCGCTCGATGCACGGCTTCGCACTCAACGTCAACACAGATCTCGGCTGGTTCGATCACATCGTCCCATGCGGGATCGCACAACACGGCGTCACCTCGCTCGCCCACGAAGGAATCTCGAGCACCGCCGCCGTCGTGGCTGGCCATCTGGCCGAATTGGTAGCCGAGCAATTCGACATGAATCTCGACTGGGCCGGGGTCACCGAACGAGCAGCGAGCGATGCCGATCTCAGCTTGTTTTCGCGAGGTGCCGGACCGGGCGAACCGGTCCGTCCAACCAAACCGTCGGAGCGGACCCCCGATGTCGGCGTGCCGGTTCGGCTCAAAGGACGCCTCGCCGATGCCGGGGTGGAAGGCGGTCTCTCGATCGGGGCTCGCAAGCCTGAGTGGATGCGGGTCAAACTGCAGACGGGACCGACATTCAACGAGCTGAGGCGCAAGAGTCGGAACCTCGGACTGGTCACCGTGTGCGAAGAAGCCGGTTGCCCGAACATCTACGAATGCTGGAACGAAGGCACCGCAACGTTCATGCTGCTGGGCGACCGCTGCACCAGGGCGTGCGGCTTCTGCCTGGTGGACACCCGCAAACCGGGGCCGGTGGATTCGGGTGAACCCGAGCGGGTTGCCACCGCAGTCGCCCAGTTGGGTTTGGATTTCGCCGTCCTGACCATGGTGGCCCGCGACGACCTCGACGACGGCGGAGCAGCGGTGGTCGCCGACACCGTCGAGGCCATTCGAAGCCAGAGTCCGGCCACGGGCATCGAGGTTCTCATATCCGATCTTCAGGGTTCGGCCGGCGCTCTCGATGTAGTGCTCGGTTCGCGGCCCGACGTTCTCAATCACAACATCGAAACCGTGGTGTCACTCCAGCGAGCGGTACGACCATCGGCGAGTTACGCCCGATCGCTCACCGTGCTGGCCCGGGCCAAGCGCGCTGGTCTGAAGACCAAGAGTGGCTTGATCGTGGGAATGGGTGAGGACCCCTCACAGGTGCGCCAGACGCTGGTGGACCTGGCCTCGGTCGGAGTCGACATCGTGACGATCGGTCAGTATCTGCGGCCGACGAGCCACCATTTGCCTATACACCGCTGGTGGGAACCGCGCGAGTTCGATGAGCTCAAGCGGTTCGGAGAACAAGATCTGGGAATCCCCCACATCGAGGCCTCGCCCCTCACCCGATCGAGTCATCACGCCGGGAGCGCGGCCCGGATGCTCGACCCGGACCCCTCGCTGGTCTAGGCCAGCTCGGCCGTCCACTCCCGGGTTTCGAGGATGTCCTTGATGCGGGCCAGGAACGCAGCGGCGTACGCGCCGTCGATCGCACGATGATCCCAGGCCAGGGCCAAGACGCCGACGCTGTGGATCACGATCGACTCGTTTCCATAGCTGTCTTCCACAACCACCGGCTTGCGCTTGACGGCGTCGGTGCTGAGGATGGCCACCTGGGGCTGGTTGATGATCGGGAACTGCATCATCGTGCCGTAACTGCCGGCATTGGTGAGGGTGAACGTTCCGCCCACCAGCTCATCGGGTGACAGGGCCTTGCTGCGGGCTCGCCGAGCGAGATCGGAGATACCTCTGGCCACCGAACGCATGCGTAGACCATCGGCTCCCCGAACGACGGGAGCGAGCAGGCCCTGGAAGTCGAGGTCGACGGCGATCCCGAGGTTGACTTGTGAGTGCAGGATCAGCTCGCCGTCACCGACCGATGCGTTGAGATGCGGGTATTCGCGAAGAGCATCGATAACGGCTCGGGAGATGAACGGTAGGTAGGTGAGACTGAACCCCTCGGATGCCTTCCACTCGGCGCCATGGGCTTTTCTCACCTGCTCGACGTTTTCATAGTCGACCTCTATGGCGGTGAGGGTGTGCGGAGCGACCGACTTCGACATCACCATGTGTTCACCGGTTCGCAGCCGGATGTTCGACAACGGAATGACGGTGTCACCGTGGGCCGGCGCCGGGACGGGAGCCGAGACCGGCTTGGGTGCTGGCGCCGCCGTAGTGGTCGGTGCTGGGGGCGCAGCCGGAGGTTGCTCGGGAGCGGCAGGAGCGGGGGCGGCTGCGGTTCCGACCGGCTGGAGGCCCTGGGCCTCGATGTACCGCTGCACATCGTCTCGGCTGATCCGACCTCCCAATCCCGACCCCGTGATCTGATCGGCATCGATGCCATAGGTCGTGATCAGCCGGCGAACGACGGGCGAGAGCACCTTCCCCCCGGTGCTGCCGGCCTTGGCGCCGGCTGACTGCTGTGGCTGTGGTTGGGCCGGCGGCGGAGCGGGAGCCGGAGGCGGAGGGGTG
>JABDJU010000032.1 GCA_013003325.1 Acidimicrobiales bacterium | reverse complement strand
GAGGTCTCGATGCTGTCGTCTCCGATCGAGAGGATCGTTCCGGAGTGAGCCTTGGCCGGCACCCCGGAACGGATCTCTACCTCGGTACCCAACTGGGACACGTGCTGGGAACCGATGGAGGCGGCATAGGGAACCTGGTCGCCGGTGTCCACTTGGAGGACAGCGATGTCGCTGTTGGCGTCGACCCCGACCACCATGGCCGACACGATTCTCCCTCGCCGATCGGTGCCGTCGTGGGCGGCCAACGCCACCTCGTCGCGAAGCCCGAGGGCGGCGGCGGAGGTGATGAGGAACTCGGGGGCAAGCCCGTCGATTCGCAGCGCGGTGGCGATCGTGGCCGCCGATGAGTCATCCGAGCTCGACAGCACCGCATAGGCCCACGGTGGTGGTGCGGTCACGGTCTCGGCATAGAGCGCCTGAGCCGAACCGACCGCCTTCGACTCGGTGGTGACCGGCGCCGGGTTGGAGACCGTGGTGGCGACCGGTTCATCGAGCGGGGTCGATACCAATGTGACGGCGGCGGCGGTGTCGGAGATCACGGTGTCGGAGTTGTTGCCCCAGATGCTGATCCCGGCCACGACGAGCGCACCGGCGGCGACCACCAGCATCAGGCGGCCGTTGCCGCCTCCTTGGGCGATACCGCCGAACTGGGCGGCCGGATGCTGGCTGCGTGCGTCCTGCAGCCGGAACCGGTCCATGTGGGCGTTGGCCGCCGCCACTTCGGACGGGTGACGCCAGGCGCGCTGAGAAGGATCGGGCGGGGCGCCCTGCGGACCGTCGGACTCGTCGTCAAGGTCGAGATCGTCGAACACATCCCAGCGGGGATCCTCGATGGGAACCGCAGACCAGTCGATCGTTGTCGGATCGACGTCAGGGGTTGAAGCGTCGTGCTCGACCGGTTCGAGGTCTCGCTCGGGCTCGTTTCCCTCGGGTGTGCGTTCCGCTCCCACGGCCCACGAAGTTACCGCGCTACCGCCCTCTTTTGGTCGCGGTCGGTCCGGTCTTATCGGGTTGTTCTCAGCGGTTCTGCCACGTCGGTCGACGCTTCTCCATGAACGACGTCATCCCCTCCTGGGCGTCGGCTGTCTGGCTGGCCGATGCCATCACCTCGGTGGCGTAGCGATAGGCGTGGGGCAGCTCGAGTTCGATTTGGGTGTTGAAGGTCTGCTTGCCCAACGCTTTGGAGAAACGGCTGCCCCGAGTGGCTCGAGCCAGCAGATCGCGGGTGGCTTCGCCGAGGGCGTCGTCGGGCACCACCCGGTTGATCAGACCCCACCGCATGGCGGTGTGAGGGTCGACCACGTCGCCGGTCATCGCCATCTCCATCGCCTGCTTGCGGCCGATCGCCCGCCCGATCGTGACCATCGGCGTGTGGCAGTACCAGCCGCCTTTGCCGCCCGGTGCGGCGAACCCGGCCGACTCGGCTGCGACTGCCAGATCGGTGGCGGCGACCAGCTGGCAGCCGGCTGCGGTGGCGAGTCCGTGGACCTGAGCGATGACGACCTGGGGAACCCGACCGATCAGCTGCATCAGCTCAGCACAGGTCGTGAGCAGCTGGCGCATGAAGGGCAGATCGGCCCCGGCCATGTCGGCGAAGTCGTGGCCGGCGCTGAACACCGGCCCATTACCGGCGATGATCACCCCCGCCTGTTCCGATGACGCCACCTCGTTGAGGGCGGCGATCAGCTCATTCATGTGATCGAGGCTCAGGGCGTTTCGTCGCCCGGGCCGGTTCATCGTGATCGTGGTGACATCACCTTCGGTGTCGACGAGGATGTGTTCGTACCCGGTGGTCATCGTTCCAGGGTAGATCACAGGATCGTCTGGCCTCTACCCTCGACGCCGTGACCGAGCTCCAACCTCCTGAGACCGCCGACGATTGGCTGGGGTTGTGCGAAGGCGAGCTTCCGGTGGCCGAGGCGGGGGAGTGGGTCGTCCTACCTCGCTGTGGGGCGACGGTCGTGTTCACCGGGACCGCCCGGGACCATGCCGGTGATCGCACCGGCGTATCGCTGTTGGAGTACGAGGCGTACCAAGAGCAGGTCGTGCCTCGACTCGAAGCTCTCGCTGCGGCGATGCGGCAGAGGTGGCCCGAACTCGGCCGGATCGTGTTGATCCATCGCGTCGGGCCGGTTCCCATCACCGAGGCGGCGGTGGTTGTGGCCACTTCCTCACCCCATCGGACTGCCGCCTTCGAAGCAGCCCGTTACGGCATCGACACCCTCAAGTCGACGGTTCCGATCTGGAAGAAGGAAGAGTGGGACGGCGGCTCCAGCTGGGGCCTCGAGGCCCAACACATCACTTCGATCGCCGACACCTGAAACAATTATCAAGGACTCAGGCTCGGGCCTCCAGCTGGTCCTCGGCTGCTTGGCGCACCTGCCAGTCACGGTCGGTCAGCGCGACGGTGAGCGCATCGGTCACGTCGTCGCCGTCGAAGGGGGCGAGGGCCAGCACCGCCCGACGGCGCACGGTCGCCTTGTCGGTCATGGCCGCCAGGACGGTGTGGACTCCCTCGTGCAGTGCGCCGAGGGCCGCAACGGCCGATTCGCGACACAGGGCGTCGGCGTGGGAACGGGCCTGGCGCTCCAGCGCCGCAATGGCTGGTAGTTCAAGGGTCCCGGGACCGAACTCGCCGATGGCAAAGGCGGCCGGTTCAGCAACCGCGGTGACGTCATCTAGGCACCGCATCAGCACCCTCGCCATCGCGGCGTTGGCCCGACCCTGTTGGACGATTACCGCCGCCGCCTCGACCGCCCGTCGCCGAACCGATGGCGACGGGTCATTGGTCGTGTCTTCGAGGTCGGCGGCAGTGAACGCGTCGAGGTGGGACAGAGCCGCGATGGCGCTCACCCGCACATCGGGGTGGAAGTGGTGGAGGGCCTCCCGCGCCTCGCCGATGACCAGGTTCCGCTGATCCGAGGTCTGTGAGATCGCAAGTGCGGCGTTGGTGACCAACTCGGCGGCCAGCTCTGCGTCACCTCCGGTGGCGGCCGGTGACGTTGGGAAGTCATTTTGGGTCATCTCGCTCAACTTATGTGATCGTTGTGTCGAATCAGTGGTCCGAACAAGTCGAAACCGGATTCTTGAGCGGCTAGGTTTACACCTGCCGCCGGGTCACCCAGCACCCAGAACGCATCCGGCGCGTTAGAAGGAGCTTCTCGTGTCACACATGGTCATTTATCGCGGCGCCGATGGTAAGCCCGGCTATCACCAAACCGACGACATCCACGATGCCGTGATGTACGTCGAAAGCCTCCGCAACGACAAAGACGTCGACCATGCTCGCATCTTCCGCCTCGAGGAGGTCACCTTCGAGTACAAGCCGTACTACCGGGTCGAAATCAACACCGGAGCGGCAGCCGAGGTGTCAGCGGGCAACGGCGTGAGCGATGCCGCCGACGATCCCGATGTGGTCGATACGACCGAGGCCGACGTCGACGACGATGAGCTCGCCGACGCCTCAGACGACGCCTCAGACGACGCCGACGACAGCGACGACAGCGACGACGATGGCTCGGACGACGCATCCGCAGAGGACTCCTTCGACGACGATGACGATGATGTTCCCGAAGAGGCGGTGCAGGGCGGGGCCCGGCGGGGCTTGTTCGGTCGCTAGGCCGACCCGGCCCTGCCGCTAGCCGATCGCTGCTTCGAGCAGCATCAGCGTGAGCACGGCCACCCCGATGATCGTCACCGCCAACGCGATGCCGATTCCGGTGGCGATTCCGCCCAGGGCCCCGAGCGAAATGATCCGCTGCCAGATGGGCGTGCGGACCTTCCATGCGGGCCGATACGGCGGTGGCGATGCGGCTTCGGTGAAGTCGGCGGGCACCCCGTAGGTGGAATCGACCGTCGATGGTTGTGACGAAGCCATAGGCAACATGCTACCCCGCGCTCTCGTTTCGCCCGGTTTTCGTCGATAGTAGAGATGATGACTGGCGACATGCACGACCATCCCACATCCCCGCCGTCGTTCTCTGCCGACGCGCTCTCCCAGGACAACCCGACCTCAGCGGCACCGGATCCGATCATCGACGGGGCCGACTTCGACGAACCGGTGCCGCCGCCCCAGAACCTCGCACGGGTCCAGCGCCGTCTCAAGCGGATCACCCTGGCGGTGATCCTGCTCACCATGGCGGTTGGAATCGCCGGCGGGTTCCTTTTCCGGACCGACTATGTCGCCTTCGTACCGGGAGCCAGCCGGGACACCGAGCCGTTCATCACGGTGAGGGGAATCACCGACTATCCCAGCGACGGTGAACTCCACCTGACCACCGTGCGGGTGCGCGACCGGGTCTCGCTCTGGGGGTACCTGTGGTATCAGTTCGACAGCGATGCCGAACTGGTGCAGCGGGACCAGGTGTTCGGCGACCGCACCGCCGAAGAGAACCGAGAAATCAACCTCGAGCGCATGGCCTCGTCGAAGGATTTGGCGACGGCGGTGGCCCTGGAACGGCTGGGCTACGACGCCGTCGTGCCCGACGGGGTGTTCGTGCTCGAAACCGTCGACGGCACCCCCGCCGACGAACTGCTCGAACGGGGCGACGTGATCGTGTCGGTGTCCGGAGTCGAAGTTGTCGCCCCGACCCAGCTGGTCGAGGCGATCGGGGGCCGGACTCCCGGCGACTTCATCACTATCGGGGTCGAGCGGGCATCCACCGGCGTGGTGGAGGAGATCCCGGTGACGCTGGTCGCTCGGGAAGACGACCCCAGCCGGGCCTTCCTCGGTGTCGGCACCAGCGAACGGGTCGACCTCGATCTCGATGTCGGGTTTGAGGTCACCCTCGGTTCGGAGAACATCGGTGGCCCTTCGGCCGGCTTGGCCTTCACCCTGGCGGTGCTGGATCAACTCACCCCCGGTGAGTTGACCGGAGGCGAGCGGGTAGCGGTGACCGGCACCATCCAGGTCGACGGCAGCGTTGGCTCGGTCGGCGGTGTCGAACAGAAGGCCGCCGCCGTACGCGAAAAGGGCATCAAGGTCTTTCTCGTCCCCACCGCGCTCGAGGAGCCGATGATCGAACGGGTTCGCGACGCCGCCGGCGATGAGGTCACCGTGATCCCGGTCGGCGACCTCGACGACGCGCTCGTTGCTCTCGAAGGGCTCGGCGGCGATGTCGACGCTCTCGACGAGTTCGCCGCCGCCGTCACGGCGGGATGACGGCCGCTCGCCGCCGGAGCGGCGACCGGTCCTGACCATCGCCTCTGGCGCAAGTCTCCGGCTCGGTCGAGCCTGATGGTGGATCGGTCGAGGCCGGCCCGACTGAGAGGAGCATTGGAATGGCGAACAGCCCTGCACCGTGGGCACTGATCGACCGCGAAGATGTCGCGCCGATCTGCCCCCACTGCGACAACGACCTGGAGCACGTCTTGCGGAGAGGGACAGGCTTTCCCCTCGGGCAAGGACGAACCTTGGTCTACTTCTGCCCCCACTGCCGCAAGGTCCTCGGATTCGCACAGGGTCGGGTGTTCTAGCCTGGCGGGCTAGCTCAACAGACGGGCGAAGGCGTAGATGCCCTCGAGTAATCCGTACGCCGGGAATATCCCCCACGTGATCACCCAGTAGTTCTTCCTGTACCCAAGGTCGCGGTCCCAGATGAATAGGGGAAAAGCCGAGTAGACAAAGGGCACGGAAGCAGCGAGAGCGAGCAAGAATCCCCAGCGCTCGCCGAGGAGCATGCCCGCGCTCCCGGCGATCTGAAGCGGAACCCAGAAGAAGGCGTCGGCCCAGGCCAGACCCTGGTTGAATGCGAAATAGGCCTTGGGATCCGTTGCACTCGGGTCGCTGCCGTACACGTTGTCGATCGTCCACTGGTCTCGCGGCCGCACCACCGCAACGGCCTGGAGAACACCGAGCAGGATGATGACTGCGAGCCCGAGGAGGGCGACGATCCACGTCATCGCGCTGACGTCCATCAGCGGCCCCGCAGTTCGATGATGGCGACGACGATTGTGACGAGGCCGGCCAGACCCCAGATCACCAAGGCGGTGAGGGCGGTGGTGAGGCTCGACTCGGACCCCACCCGGTGGCCTCTGCTCCGCATCACCACGCGGGTGGCGATGCCACGCCCGGCGAAGTACACGTACATGCCTCCGCCGACCAGGCCGAAGTAAGGCCACGTCCTGTGATCGACGAGGAGGAGCACTCCTGCGGCCAGCAGGGTCCACAGGGTGAACGCATCCCACATCGCCTCGCCCTCGATGTCGGCGGCGTAGACCGGATCGACCTCACTGTCGGCTTCGCGCAGGCCCCACCGCACCGCCGCAGGCGGAGCCAGCCAGGAAAGGGTCTGACCCCCCCAGGCGAGGGCTGCGAGCACCACCACCACAATGCCCCAGATCACGTCCATCAACCGAGCTCCATTCCGCGACCAGCCTCAGGCGAGGAGCATTTGCTCGCTAGAGGCCAACGTCCTGGGAGCGCCGCGGTCGGCGCTGTCTGCGCTTTGACGGACAACTTCGCATGAGAGATGTCTGAGAGGATCGGTGCCGGCAAAAAACCGATCTCGCCGTGGGTGCGGTTCGGGGGCTGAGAACGGCGGCGTCCGACTAGCATCAGAGGATGGCCACGAACCGTGACCCCCTTCTCGATCCAGAGCACATCGCCAACCGCGAATTCGGCACGTCGTTCCGCGGCTACGACCCCCACGAGGTGCGGCGGTTTCTGCAGCAGATCGCCGAGGTCACAGCAACCGATCCGAGCAGCCGCCCCGACGATCCAGAGGTCATCCGGGCCCTGGTCAGCGAGCGGGACCAGCTCCGCGAGCGGGTCGCTCAGCTCGAAAAGGCGGCGAGCTCGGCCGAAAACGACGACGCCATCCACGTCACCAGCCTGATCACCTCAGAAACCACCCAGGTGATCGAGAGCGCTCGAGCGGCGGCGGCCGAGATCATCCGCAAGGCCGAAACCGAGGCCAGCCGGCGCCGCAAAGAAGTAAAAGAACTCGAGCAGCGGGTCGATGCCGAGATCCAGCAGAAACGGTCGACGGCGGCCGAAGACACCGCCAAGGTACGGCGCGAGACCCAGACCGAGGTGAACCGCCTTCGCAGCGAGGCCGACGAAGAGACCAAGGCGCTGCGGGCCAAGGCCGACGAGTACGCGTCGACAACCAGAGCCCAGGCCCAAGAGATCCTCCGCAGCCGCACCGCCGAAGCAGAGTCGTTCTACGAAACCCGAACCCGCAAGACTGAAGAGGCCACCGCGGCGATGCGGGCCGAGGCCGAAGAAGAGACGGCCACGATGCGCCGTAACGCCGAGGATGCGTCGGCCCGGATGCGGCGGGAAGCCGAAGAGGAAACGCTGGCGTTGCGACGCCGTACCGACGAAGAAGTGAAGGCGCTGCGAGCGTCGGCCGAAGCCGAGGCCGAGGACCTGCGGACCGCAGCTCAGGCCAAGGTCGACGAACTCAACGTCGAAGCCGACAAGATCAAAGCCGAGTCGGAGAACGCCGCCAATATCGCTCGGGCCGAGGCAACTGCGGCGGCCGACCTGGCCACCCGTGAGGTTCGCGACGAGGCCCGGATGATGGTGGCCGAGGCCCGCGCCGTCCGTGAGAAGATCCTCACCGATTTGGTGCGCCGCCGCCGGGGCGCTCGACAGCAGATCGATCAAGCCCGCGCCGCCCGCGACCGGCTGATGCGCAGCCTCGAGGAACGCAAGCTCGAGCTCGAACAGGCCATCGCCGAGCTGCAGCGGGCGGTTCCCGAAGCTCGCGCCGCCATGGATCGGGTGCAGTCGCCGTTGGCCGACGACGATGCCGAGGTGGCCGCAGCGTTGGCCGCCCTCGACAAGGCTCGGCCGGAACGGATACGCAGGTTCGATGATCTCGGCGAGGAGCCCGAAACCGACGCCTACGCCCGCCGACTGGCCGGCGAGGAGCCAATGGTCCGACCCCAGCCTTCGGTCGACGAATCGGTGCCGAGCACCGCTGAGCCCACCGACGACTCTTCCGCCGATGCCGACGACGACATCGACGAATCGGTCACCGAACCCGACGACGCCGACCGGCCCGATTTCGAAGACACCGACGTCGACGCCACCGACGACAGCGCTGACACCGACGATCCTGAGGCTGACGATGCCGAACCTGACCGGGCGCCGGCCGCTTCATGGCCGCCACCGCCGAGCGCCGAGGACGCGGTTGCGGGCCGAACCCCGCCGGCGCCGTCGGCCGAAACCGCCCACACCGAAGGCGACGTGTTCGAAGAACACCTCGATGACACCGCCGCCGACACGGAGGCCTCGGGTGATCAACCTGGGATGGGCGACGAGGAAACCGCCGTTGAATCCGACGCAGAATCTGAGGCCGAACCGGCACGACGCAACCGCCTGTTCAACGCGGAGGTCGATGAGCCCGAGGTGGCCCGATCGGCCGGTCTGTTCGGACTGGGAACGAGCGGGTCGAGCTCGCCCGAACCGGCTCAGCCAGAATCTGGGACGGCATCGCTGTTCGGCAAGAAAAGATCTGAAACCGATGTCAAGACCGATGAGCTCGCGCCCTCCACCGATGCGCTGCTCGCCGACAAGGCATCATCGATGGACCGTCTGGCGCCCGACCTGAAGCGGCAGCTGAAGCGGGCCCTGGCCGACGATCAGAGCGATCTGCTCGACGCGGTGCGGCGGGGCGGCAAGCAGGCCACCGTCGAGGACCTCCCGGCCGAAGAGCGGCAGGTCGCACGGTTCGCCGACGCCCTCGAGTCGTCGCTGCGGGCCAGCGCCAACGCCGGCGCCGGCGCCGTCGATGGCAGGATCTGGCCTGGCTTGGTCGACGGACTCGTGGCCGAGACCGCCCATCGCTTGGTCGACGACGTGCGCGGCGTGGTCACCGCGGCGGTGAACGCCAACGGCGGCGAGGACGCTGCCCTCGAAGCGATCCGCAGCCACTATCGCGACCTTCGCAGCAACCGGCTCAACGGCCTCGTCGACGATTCCCTGGCGCAGGCGTTCGGTCTGGGCGTCGAGCACGGACAGGACGACAGCTGAAGGGACGGATTCCTCACCGTCCCGCTTCCCGCGTGGCGCTGATTCGCCCTACCGTCTAAGCCGATGGCAACAACGTCCCCCACCGTGGCCAATCGTCGCCGGCTGCCTTTGATCGTGGCCGGAGGCATCCTGTTGCTGTTGGCGCTAACCGCCAGCGGCATCGCCCGGCTCTTCACCGACTACCTGTTCTACGATCACCTCGGCTTCGCGTCGTCGTGGGGCAAGATTCTCTTCACCCAGATCGCGCTGGCCGCGGTCTTCACGTTCCTGTTCTTCGCCATCCTCTTCGGCAACCTCACGATCGCCGACCGGTTGAAGCCCGACGTCAGGCCACCCTCGCCCGAAGAAGACCTCATCGAGCGATACCACCAGCTGGTCGGCCGGCACGGAACCAGGGTACGGGTGGCGGTGTCGGGATTCCTGGCGTTGATGTTCGGCCTTCAGGTCAGCCAGGAGTGGCAGCGCTGGTTGCTGTTCACAAACTCCAACGACTTCGGTCGGGTCGATCCGCTGCACGGCCGCGATGCAGCGTTCTATGTGTTCCAGCTGCCGTTCCTGACCTTCCTGGTCGACTGGTTCTCCTTTGCGATCATCTTCAGCATCTTTGCCTCGGCGCTGGCCCACTATCTCAATGGCGGAATCAGGGCGGTGGCGATCTCGAGGATCAGCGCCGGTGTGAAAGGCCACCTGTCGATCCTGTTCGCTGTCCTCGGCGTGCTCCGGGCGGTCAGCTACTACTTCGACACCTTTGAGCTGGTCAACAGTCGTCGGGGCCTGTTCGACGGCGCCCTCGCCACCGACGTGGAGGTGCAGCTTCCGGCCCTCAACCTCTTGGTGCTGGTGTCACTGCTGGCCGCCGCCCTGTTCCTGTTCAACCTGCGGCGCAACGGATGGGGGCTTCCCCTGGTGGCGCTCGGGATGTGGGCAGTGACCCACGTGGTCGTGGGAGGGATCTTCCCCAGCCTGTTCCAGAGGTTCGCCGTCGAACCGAACCAGTCGACCCGGGAAACCCAGTACATCGACGACAACATCGCCGGCACCCGATTCGCCTACGGACTGGAGATTCCGGTCGACCGGAAACGCCAGTTCGCCTTCACCGAGGGGATCACCGTCGACGAGGTCGAGGCCAATGCCGACGTGCTCGACGACATCATCGTGGTCGACCCGGTGCTGGCCCGCGACTCGTTCGAAAAGGATCAGGGCGAGCGGCGCGAATACGAGTTCGGAGATCTCGACATCGATCGTTACGTGCTCGGCGACCAGGTCGAACCGGTGGCGATCAGCGTGCGCGAGCTTCAGATCGGCAACGCCGAAGAAGGCTGGGAAAACCGCCACCTGGTGTTCACCCACGGGTACGGCGTCGCCATGGCCCCGGCCAACGTGATCGGCTCGGGCGGCACCCCCAACTATCTGGTGTCTGGCATCCGCTCCACATTGGAGGTCGACGAGGGTCTCGAATTCGACCTCACCCAACCCCGTATCTACTTCGGTGAAGACTTCGACGGTTACGCCATCGTCGGCGCCGAGGGTCGCAACGAACGAGACGTGGTCGCCGAGTCGACCAGGGCCGACTCCGACTTTCGTTACGACGGCGAAGGCGGGGTCAACATCGGATCGTTCGTACGTCAGGTGGCCTTCTCGCTCCGGTTCCAAAGCATCAACCCGCTGATCTCGCCCTTCGTCGGCGACGGGAGCGAAGTGATGTACAACCGTGATGTGGTCGACCGGGTGCGGCTGGCCGCACCGTTCCTCCGACTCGACAGCGATCCCTACCCGGTCGTTTCCGAGGGTCGCATCAAGTACGTGATCGACGCCTACACCACCACCAAC
>JABDJU010000361.1 GCA_013003325.1 Acidimicrobiales bacterium | reverse complement strand
CGGCATCAACGTACCGATCCCGGTTCCGGTGGGCTACCACAGCTTCGGCGGATGGAACGACAGTTTCTTCGGCGACACCACCATGTACGGGCCGGAGGGGCTGCGCTTCTACACCCGCCCGAAGGTGATCACCGCCCGCTGGCCCGACCCGGCCGACAGTGAGGTAAACCTCGGGTTCCCCACCAACGCCTAGCCCGGAGCGAGGAACACCTGGCTCCACATCCCGTCACCGTTTTCGTCGGGGAATCGAATCGTTGCCTGCCCCAGCGGTTCCCAAGGAATCTCGGCTGCCACGGCGGAGGTCTCCGCGTTGGTGAGCGTGCAGACGCTGTAGATCAGGCGACCGCCGGGTCGGACGAGGGGCAAGGCTCCTGCCACGAGCCTCTTCTGCAGCAGGCTCAGACGGTCGGGGGCCTCGGGATCGATCCGCCATCGGGCGTCGGGACGCCGTCGCAGGCTTCCCAGGCCCGAACACGGCGCGTCGATGAGGACAATGTCGGCGGCGCCGGCTCGAACCGGAAAGCTCGTGGCATCGGCGGCTACCACAGCTACGACCGTTCCGGTCGACCGGGCGTTCTTGGATATCAGGCCGCAGCGCCGGAGATGAACGTCGCCGGCGATCACCTTGGCTCCTGAACCAGCGATGCCGGTGGCCTTCCCGCCCGGGGCGGCGCATACATCGAGTACCACATCCCCCGCTGATGCGTCGACAAGCCCGACCACGTCCTGACTGGCTCGATCCTGCACATAGCCATCGGTTCGAACGTGAGCGTCGAGCGGTTCGTTCATGGCCTCCAAAACCCGGAGGGCATCGGGGGCGCCGAGGTCAGCCGTCAAGCGATCGACGATCCAGTCGGGGTAGCTGAGCCGAACGGCGTCGCCATCGAAGGTCGGCTCGACTGAAGCAACCTTGCGCAGGACGGCGTTCACAAGGCCGCGGGGCCGCTTCCTCGTTGCGCCTACGGTGGCTGACACCGCCGCATGCGCCGGAATCCTCAAGAAGTGGAGTTGATAGGCCCCGAGCCGAAGTGCAGCGCGAACGTGATGATCGACCGAGACGGCGAGAAAGGGTTCAACGATCGCATCGAGGGCGCGCCGCATCCTGGTGCTGCCGTAGACGAGCTCGGTCACCAGGGCCTTGTCTCGAGTGGACAGCACGGACGAATCCAGTGCGGGGCGTAAGACGAGGTTGGCATAGGCCCCATCGCGATCGATCCGCTCCAAGACATCGAGGGCGAGGCGCCGTGACGTCACCCCATCGCTCATGATCCGAGCCTCGATCCCTCCGGCTGAGCACCGTTCCACCACGCCTGGGCGCTCATGCGGGGCCGGCTGGCCGGCTGGACCTCGACCAGTTCCAGCGCACCCGATCCAGCGCCGACCAGAAGCTTGGAGTCCCTCTTCACCAGCAGTCCCGGTTCCCCCACTTCGATCGGTAGAACTTCGGAGGCCCAGATCAGGAATCGATCACCCCTGAAGGTGGTATGGGCCCGGCCGATCCGAACCTGAGCATCGATTGCCCGCGCCGTCGCGGACCAGTCGATCCTCCGATCATCGGCGGTGATCTTCTGGGCATAGATGACCTCACCTTCTTGACGGATCGGCTCGGTTCGCATTTCACCTTCGATGGTCTCGATCAGGAGCTCAGTGCCGACCGCAACGAGGCGCTCGCGGAGTGATTCAGCGGTATCCCGGGGGTCGATGGTCACCGGTCTCTCGGCATGAATCGGACCGGTATCCAGACCGGCTTCCATCTCCATGACCGCCACTGCGGTTTCGGTATCGCCCGCCAGGATCGCCCGTTCCACGGGAGCCGCACCGCGCCACCGCGGCAATCGAGAGAAGTGGAGATTGACCATCGGGACCGCCTCGAGCATGTGTGACGGCACGATCAGGCCGAAGGCGACCACGATGCCGCGGCGGGCACCGCAGGTCAGTACATCATCCAACGAGTGGCTCACCGGCAACCCGAGTTCCTGGGCCGCGACCTTGACCGGTGAGGGTTCGGGCGGACGGTGGCGACGACGACGGGCGTCGGCCCGGGTGACAACCAATACGATTTCGTGGCCAGCGGCGTGGAGAGCCTGCAGGGGTGGAACAGCCTCCTCAGGCGTCCCCAGGTAAACGAATGGACCCACCGGTAGTGCCCCGCCGATGCCTAGAGCCCACCGAGAAAGATCTCCCGCACGGTCCGCATCGCTTCCTTGCGGATCTCCCCCTCGAGGTGGTCGATGAGGAGCTTGCCATCCAGGTGGTCGAGCTCGTGCTGGAAACACCGCGACAGAAGCTCGTCGGCCTCGATCGAAACCTCGTTGCCGTCGAGGTCGTAGCCGATCAGGTGGATCTCCTTAGGCCGGATGATCTCCCACGAAAGCCCAGGGACCGAGAGGCAGCCTTCTTCAAAGGCCCATTCGCCGTCTGATTCCACGATCTCGGGATTCACGATCGCATGAGGACCCTCGCCAATGTCGTACACAAATAGGCGCTTGCTTATGCCGACCTGGGGGGCGGCCAGACCGAGGCCCGGTTCGGCGTACATGGTCTCGAGCATGTCGTCGACGACGCGCACCAGTGTCCCATCGATGTCGTCGACCTCACCGGCGCGGGTTCGCAGCACCGGGTCACCGAACTTGCGGATGTCGAACGGGGCTTCGCCCTCTACCTCTATGGAACGGCCTCTCATCGCCTGCTCAGTGTACCGAGCGAAGCCGCAGGCCAGCCGACCGCACGGTGTGACCTCAGGCGAACGTCGGGTATGAGCGGCACAACGACCGGCTGCGGCTCAACCAGAGGCCGACCGATGCGTGAAGATTCGGCACAGGTCAGCCGATGGTGCGGATAGGGAGAGCGCAGCACTCCAGTGGGTGGCGCGGGTGAGGGCCACGAACAGCAGCGTCCGACCGGCCGGGTCCCGAGCGAAGGCTTCGGGGCCCACGATGACCGAGGCATCGAACTCGAGCCCCCTACAGTCGCCGGCCCTCATCGGCACCAGCTCGAAGCCCAGCTCCTGGGCTGCAGGCTGGGCACGCTCGCACGCTCGTGCAACACGATCGGCGACGGCATCGGGATAGATGCAGGCGACGATGCGGGGCTCATCGGATGAATGACCCTTCAGCAAATCCACGATCGCTCGGGCTACATCTCCGTCGCGCACCGAACGCAAGCTGGTCGGAATCCCCGACCTGCGGAGGGCACGCGGCATGCTGAGGCCAGGAGCGTAGGTCTTGAGTACCTCCGACGCCGGGCGAAGTACCTCCTCAGGCGAGCGGTAGTTGGTCGTCAGTTGCATCTCATTGATCGGTCCGACATCGGGCATGATGTCGCGCCACTTGTCGGCTACGCCGAGCGTGCGTTGGGCCAGATCTCCCACCGCCGTCACGCACCCTGGCTCTGCCCGACGGATGATCATTCGCCACTGCATGGCCGACAGGTCCTGGGCCTCGTCGACGATCACGTGACCGAACCGGAACGTTCTCTCGCCGGCAGCGAGCTCGACAACGGTCACACCCTCAGAGCCGAGATCATCAACGTCGTCGGGCACGAGTTCGAACGGGTCAACGTCGCCGACCATTGCGCCCCGGTCGCCCCGAAACCGGTCGACGAGCGTGCCCGGATCTGGTCCGGTGTCCTCAGCCGAAGTGTCTGCATGATCCGGGTCGCTCAGGGAGCGCACGTCGGCATCGTCGAGGTCGAGTGTCCCGATGACCCGCTTTCGACGGAGCACGGTCCCATCCTCGGACATCACCGTGTCCGTCTCGTCCAGGGCGGCGGCGAGCTCGAACTCATCCTCGACATCACGTTCACGGCTTCGAGCACTCTGGGTGAGTTCGGTGGCCCGCTGTCCGAGGAGCGATTCGAGCTCGTCCAGCAACGGGATATCACCGTCGGACCAGCGACGGGCGCGGAGGTCACGCTCTCTCGTCCGCGGCCGTCGCAGCGACGCGATCTCGGCGGGGGTGAAGTCGGCTCCTCTCGAGGCCAAGCGCAATAGGGCGTCGGAGCCGAAGAGGTCGTTCAAGCACTGTTCCGGAGTCAGGGTGGGCCAGTGACGCAGCAGGTAGCGCTGAACCTCGTCGTGGACGATGAAGGTATTGGTCGCCTCCTCGACGGAGAAGAACGACGGGTCGTAGACCTCGTCGACGAGGGCGTCGACGAGGCCGAGGCGGAACTGTTCGGCACCGTCGTTGTGGGTCGAGGTCCGACGGGCCCGGTCGAAGATGGCCTGGCAGGTCGCCGTGGTCAACGTCACTCGACGAGCGCCATAAAACAGCCGCAGCCCCTGAGCCGGTCGGCGCTGCCGATCGCGAACGGCCTTGTTCAACAGGTCGACCATCGCGTTGGAACCTTTGAGCTTGGTGACCTCTGGGGGTTCGGTGTGGCCCCGCAGCGCCGGGAACAGTTCGGCCGGAGTTGCGCTCAGAACCCCGGTTTCACCGAGGCTCGGCAGAACATTGCTGATGTAGCGGAGAAAGCGAGGGGTCGGTCCGACGATCAGCACGCCGCGGTCGGACAGCTCATCCCGTTGGTCATAGAGCAGGTAGGCAGCGCGATGTAGAGCCACGACGGTCTTTCCGGTTCCGGGCCCGCCTTGCACGATGAGAGGTGTGTCGGCGCTGGCTCGAATGATCGCATCCTGTTCAGACTGGATCAGAGCGACCACCGGCTTCATATGTTCGGTGGTTGGCGCCGTCACCGATGCCAGGACCGCAGCCTCGCCCCGCAGCGACGACGCGTGGTCAAGCGCCTCCAGGTTCAAGAGGTCGTCGGAGAAGCTCACGAGCTCTGCGTCCGCACCTCCGTCGCCAAAATGGAACTGGCGTCGGGTGCTCACGCCGTAGCGCTCGAGCGGGGTGGCCCGGTAGAACGGAACGGCGGCCGAGGCTCTCCAGTCGACCAACAGTGTGTGATCCCCTTCGAACACAGACAGCCGTCCGACGTACACGTGACGATCATCGTCGGTCGAGAAGCGACCGAACGCGAGAGCGGTTCCCTGCCCCTCGAGCTCGCGAACGCGATTGGCGGCATGCATGGCCCGAATTGCGGTCTGTCGCACCTGCGCCGCTCTCACTGCGGTGTCGGCCTCTGAGTCCTCGTCGATGATGTCTCGAATGCCTTCGGCGGCTGCGTCGGCGGCCTCGTCACCGAGCCGACGGGCCGACGCCCGGGCGCGATCGACGTGCGCACCGTGGGCCGCCCGCACATCGGCGAGATAGGCCCGCTCGGCTTCCAGTTCGTTGTCGGAACCCATCGACACGAAGGGTACCCACCAAAGCCGATGGGCCCGGGCTCAACCGGCCGAGCGCAGCAGCTTGGCGACCCCTGGGTTTCCGCCCAGCGCGCCGGTGAGGGTGATCGGGAGTTCGTGGGCCAGTACGTCCCACATGCGATCGAGAAGATCTGCCTCCATCGATTCGATAACGGTTCGGTGTTGAGACGAGGCGCGCCGTAACTCATCGGCCACGGCGCGAATTCCGAGCAGTGTGGCGGCCACGCCGAGATCGAGGGGCGCTGCGCCGGCCGCCCGAGCCGCCCGGACCCTGGCCTCGGTGTCGGCGGCGATTCTGGCCACCAGCTCTTCCACCAACTCGTCGTACTCGGCCCGAGTCGCTCGAGTGTCCCTCAACAGCAGGGTTTGGGTGGCACTCTTGCCGGCCCGGGAGGCCAGGTGCACGATCTGGGACCTCACACCGAATACCCAGGCCTCCCGGCGCGATCGCGCCGTCTGAGGGGCCGGTGGCGGTGGCAGCAACGGTTCGGCCGATAGCACGAGGCCGGCGTCGTACTCGGCCCGTGTGTCGGCGCTGCTCAGTATTCGCCATGCCTCGCTGAGCTGAGTCAGCCGACGAGATAGATTGAGCCGTTCCGCGCCGCTCCCCCGGTTCGAATCGGGATGCAGCGACCTCATATGTGCCCGATAGGCACGGCGCACGACGTCCAACGGTGCGTCCATCGGAACACCGAGGGTCTCATAGTGGGTTCCAGCCGAGGAACGTGTGTCCGAGGACCTGTCCACGGCTCCATTGTGGCTCACCGCGGTCCCTTCGTCGGGTCTTGGCCCCGTCAACGTCGATTCCCAATGTGACAATACGATGACGTCGATCCGGCGCCGAAACCGGACAATCCCCAGTGAACGGCTGGTCCCGAGGCGATTCGACGCTCTTGGCTCCACAAATCGCAACGTCGCAGGTCCGAGAAATTTGTGCCAATTGCTACCTGTTGAAGCATCTAGAACCGATACAAAGGATGTGGATGCAGTTCTGCATCCCCCGGCCAATACCAGGCGGCATCCTGGGGCCGAGAGTGAGACGGTCAGCGGTCGCCTCTGGCGGCCGCTGACTTCGTCATGCCCGGGGCGTCCCTGGACTACGCTGCGAGCGGTGGATCTGAGGATGATCGTGTCCGACCTCGACGGTACGCTGCTGAACGATCGAACCGTCGTGTCGGAGCGCACGATGAGTGTGCTGCGGGACGCTGCGGCCCAGGGCGTCATCATCGTCGCAGCCACCGGCCGAAGCATCCATTCCGCACTCGACCTGCTTCGACCTGTCGGCGTCGTATCCTGGGCGCTCTGCTCGAACGGCGCGACCAGGTTCCACCTGGCAGAAGAACGGCTCGATCATCATCGTCTGATCCCCAGCTTCGAGGTCGACTCGTTCCTCACCCGCGTCCGAGCCGAGTACGAGGAAGTTGGAGTGGCGTGGGAGACCCAAACGGCTCTCCGGTGGGACCGGCTCTATCAGACCCATCGGGACCGTCTCGTCCCCCGGCCCAAGCGGCAGGAGGGCCACATCGCCGAGTTCCCTGCCGGCTCCGATCTGGTCAAACTCCTGGTCACTCATCCTGATACCACCCACGACGAGTGGCTGCACGCCTTGACGCCCCTCGTCGGCGATTCCATGGTGGCTTCCACCTCAGGAACCGATTTCGTAGAGATCACCCACTCGTCGGCGACCAAGGGGCAGGCACTGGCCGATCTCTGTCGCGAACTTGGCATCGAGGCAGAGTCCGTAGCGGCGTTCGGCGACCAGACCAATGACATCGACATGCTCGAATGGGCCGGCTGGAGCTATGCGATGGAGAATGCACACCCGAGGGTCAAGCGAACCGCCGCCCAGGAAGCTCCCCATCATGCCGAGGACGGGGTGGCCCAGGTCATTTCCGCCCTGTTGAACGGTTGACGATGCGAGGTCTCGCTGCGGCGCTCGCTTGCCTTCTCTGTGTCGCCTCGATCTGCTCCGCAGCATCGGCCGCACCTGTGGCGGTAGATCAGGTTCCGCCGCTGATCGAATCAACCGAGGTCCGCCTGTCCTCGGTTGGGCGTCGGATCATTCCCAGCCGGAACGGCTACCTGACCCTCGCCGAGGCCGACCTCGGGCTCACCCACATCACATTCGTTTCGATCGACTCGAGCGTGGTCGATGAGCCGATGCCAGAGCTCGTCGTGCTCGGCGAGGTCGCAGCGCAGGACACTCGGCTGGTGGCTGTCGACAGCGCCGGACCCGACGCCGTCGAGGAAGGCCTGGTCGAGGATCCGAGCACGCCGGTGATCCGGATCTTCACGACGCCCGACAACCCACAGGACGGATTCGTCGAAACGGACGCCGCAGTCTTACCAGAAACGATCCGCTCCGACGTGCGGCGCTTCGGCACCTCGATCGCCATCGGGGGCAACGCCATCGCGGTGGTGAGCGAAACCACGGCCCGAAGCGACCGCGTCGACATCTTTCGGCTGACCCCGGAGGGCACCGCCGAATGGTCACAAGAACTGACACCGAGAACGCTCGAGACCAGCGTGGCGGTGTCGACATCGGGAGCGACGATCGCGCTGAGCGGGGTGAACCGTCTCGCCGCTTCCGGTGAGGTGATCATCAATCGAATCGGGCCCGCGGGGTGGGTGCCCACCCAACGTTTCCTACGAATCGGGGGCGGGCCCATCCTCATGCAAGGCAACAACCGGATCCTCGTGCAGCGAAACAGCTTCTTCGCCCGGACCACCGGCCCATGGACCTTCTTGGAATCGTTGCCCGGTCGATCGTTCGAAATCGCTGAGGAGTTGCCGGTGGAGGGCAGCATCGCGGCGTTCGACTCCGGCCTGGTGGTCGTCGGCGACCCAGAATCCGAACTTGTGTATGTGCTCGACGAAGGTCCTGACGGGATCCGGTTTTCCCAAGCGGTCCGCCCGCCGCGCCGCGGGCCCTCGGGAGAGTCGTCGTTGTTCGGCACCTCGGTCGGATTGATCGGCCGGAGCTTGCTCCTCGTCGGCGCACCCGGCCCCGGAGCCACCTCGCCGGCGGGCGAAGTGGTGCCCTTCGTCATGACGCAGGGTCCGATCGGGTGTACCGAGGTCGGTACTGAGGGGCCCGATGAGCTCCAGGCATCGGCCGGCGCCGCAGGTCCTCAGACCTTCTGCGGCCTCGGCGACAACGACACGATTGTCGGCTCCTCGGGCGGCGACGTGCTCTTGGGCGGGCCCGGGGATGACACGCTCACCGCATCGAGCGAAGGCGGCCTCATCGATGGGGGCGACGGCGCCGACGTGTGTACTCAGTCGACGCCTGTCGTCGAGCCCGCTCAGTTCCTCAACTGCGAGGGCTGACAATCATCAGAGGTGGTCGACCTCGGTGCGGTTTCCACCCGAGGCAACCGCTTTCTGTCCGGCCGCCTCCACCCGGGAGACGATGCGATCGATCGACGGTGGCTTGGGCCCGATGGTGGCGACCAACACCGACGAGGTGAAACTCACCAAGGTGCTGTCGTACTCGACCGGGAACGACACTTCGTCGCGCAGTCGGTCGGCCACGGTCTTGAGTTCGTCCGAGTCGGAGTCACTCACCAGCAGAGCGAGGAACGAGCGGTCGTCCATGCGGCCGAGAAGGTCACTACCCCGGAGCCGGGTGGTGAGACGCTCCGCCACCTGGCGGCACACCTGCTCGGCGGCACGGGTTCCCCGCTGATCCACGACCGAGTCGAGGTCATCGATCCAAACGGCGATCAACGCCATCGGCTGGGCGCTGGCTCGGTGCAGCCGACGATGGAGCTCCTCGAGCACAAAGTATCGATTGGCCAGACCGGTGACGGCGTCGTGGGTCAGCGCCCCGCGAGCGGCGGCGGACAGCTGGTGCTCGGTCGCGGTGCTGCGGGCGGAGACGACCACGAGCCGATCGCTGATCCTGCGCATCGTGAGCTGCAGGGGCTGGAAGTTGGTCGCCAGACGAACCGCGCAGGCATCGCTGACCTCGAGCCTCTGGATTGACTGGGACAGGGCAGTCTGCTGTTCAGGGACGACAAGATCGGCCAGGGGGGCGCCGGTGATTCGGGCCCTCGGAATGCCGAACAGGACGGGGAGATCGCTGTTGACCGCTCGGATTTCTTCACCGTCGAGGATCAGCGCCGCTCCTGGCATGCACCGCAGCAGCGCGGTCAGCCATTCTGGATCTTCAGCCATTGTGAACTCCCTTCACCGCTCCATGGTGGCGAGCGACCCCGCCCCAGAGACAGTGCAGAAGCGCCCGATCACGTGGGAAGTTCGACCTAGGTCCCCGGCCGTCAGAGTGCTCATGGATTGTCGATCCGAAGACCGCACAACCTCCACCGCACCCCCGTGGGTTCGGACCCGAATCGCAGCTCGGCCCGCACGGGGTAGGAATCTCCAGGGCCGAGATCAACCTCCCCTCGGACAAGCACGATCTGGTCGGCCTCGAACCGCTCCGCTCCGGGCGGAAGAACCGTGTGTCCCCGGTACGGAGAGAACACCGGCTCGAATCCAGCCCGGAAGTCC
This sequence comes from Acidimicrobiales bacterium, assembly GCA_013003325.1. Classification (GTDB taxonomy): domain Bacteria; phylum Actinomycetota; class Acidimicrobiia; order Acidimicrobiales; family SZUA-35; genus JABDIY01. The sequence continues at coordinate 1,712 of JABDJU010000361.1, read as the reverse complement.
TGGAGTGAGAAGCTCGTACAGGTCGGGTCGAACGACTGATGGGCCTCGACCCAGCGACCATCGGCGATGTCGATCAGGGTCTGATCCACGAGGTCCACGGCTTGCTGGGCCTCGGGCCCGACCGTGTCCTCCCCTGACCATCGCTCCCACACGACCGCGCCGAGTCCAAACCCCATCGCAACGACCGCGGCCAGGGCGATCACCGCCGGCACTCTGGACGGCGGTGCGGGCGTCGGCGGCTCTCCGAGCTCGGGAAGCGGGGGCGGCGCCCAGGCCGGTCTGGTCATGGACGTTGTGTCGACCCAAGCCGTGACCGGCTTGAGGTCTGGCTCACCCCAGCGCGCTGAGCCCTTCGAGGAGAGCGTTCTCGACGACCTCGGTGAGAGCGGGATGGATGTAGTACACCTCGTTGGCGATCTCGTGGGCGGTCTGGCCGAGTGCCATCGCCTGCACGAGCGGCTGGATGAGGGTGGCTGCCTGTGGGCCGATGATGTGGGCTCCGAGAATGCCGCCATCGAGATCGAGCAGGACCTTGGCGAAGGACTCGTCGTCGGCCAGGGCCCACCCGTACGCGGTTCCACCGAAGTCTCGTCGACCCGCCACGTAGTCGACCCCTGCCGCCCGCAGCTCCTCCTCGGTCGCTCCGACCGATGCGACCTGCGGGTGCGAGAACACCGCGGCCGGCACGAACCGATGATCGACTTCTCCCAACGTGCCGCCGTCTCGACTGGCGGTGATGTTGGCGAACGCCACCTTGGCCTCGGCGTTGGCGACATGTTTGAGCTGGAACGGGTTGGTGAGGTCTCCGATCGCCCAGACCCCAGGAACCGCTGTCGCCATCCGGGCGTCGGTCGCGATCCGTCCGTCGACGGTGACGTGGAGGCCGCCTGCTCCGGGGTTCATCGTGTCACCGTTGGGAATCCGGCCCACGGCGACCAGTAGTTCGTCGACTTCGGTGATCGTCTCGCAGTCGGCGTGGGTGATCTCTATTCCGGTGCTGCGCCGCTCAACCGAAGCCGGAATGTCGTTGAGTTCGAGCTGTACCCGGCGGCCGAAGACTTCGGTGAACCGGCGGGACACGTCGCCATCGTGGGTTCGGAGGAGTCGATCCGAACGGGCGAACAGGGTCACCTCGGACCCGAATCCGGAGAAGACATGACCCATCTCGGCAGCGATGTACCCACCGCCGAGAATGCCCAGGCGGGCCGGAAGTTGATCGAGCCGCATGATCGAATCGCTGGTGTGAAACCCGACGGTCTCGAGTCCTGGGATGTCGGGAATGAACGGTCGCGACCCCGCGGCGAGCAAAACCTGGTCGGCGCTGATGTGGGCGGGCTCCCCACCATCGTTCAGCTCGACGGCGAAGGTTCGATCTGCGGTGAAACGGGCGGTTCCCCGATAGAGCGTGAGTCCTTCGGTTCCTCCTTGCCGGTACCGCTCACCGCCAGTGCTGATCGCGTCGATCCGCCCGAAGATGCGGTCTCGTAAGCCCGGCCAATCGACACCGGCGAATTCGGTACGAATGTTGAGGTCGGAGTCTGTGGCCTCGACCGCCCGGTCGGCGGGTAGAACAAACATCTTCGATGGAATGCAGCCGACGTTGAGGCAGGTACCGCCGAAGATTCCTCGTTCGACCATCGCCACCTTCCAGCCGGACAGCTCGGGGGGAATGCTGTTGCCCGACCCGCTGCCCACGATGATCAGGTCGTAGT
>JABDJU010000134.1 GCA_013003325.1 Acidimicrobiales bacterium | reverse complement strand
GGTCGATCACGAGCTCGAGATGTGGGGCTGTGTCGCATGCAACTTCTGCGTTACGGTGTGCCCGAACGATGCGTTCACGAAGATCCCGACGCCGGCCGGCATGGAGGTCGATGGGCGCCAGCAATACGTTGTCCTGGTCGAGCAATGCAACGAGTGCGGCAATTGCATGGTGTTTTGCCCCGAAGAAGGCGACCCCGCCCAAATCAAGCCGAGGTTGTTTTTTGACGAGAGCCGCTTCGCCGCCCAGACCGGCCAGGCCTTCCTGCTGTCGAAGGACAACGGAGGATTTTCAATAACTGCTACCCCGCAAGCCGAGTCGGAGGTGCCAGTATTGAGGGAGCTACTGGAACAAGGAGGCAAGGCCATCACCGGCTGAACTATGCGTCTGCTCACCGTCGCCGCCGCACAGATGGGTCCGATCGCCGCCGACGAGGGCCGCGAAGCTGTCGTCGACCGCCTGCTGGCCCTCATGGACATCGCATCCGAGCGCGGTGCCGAACTCGTGGTGTATCCGGAGCTCGCGCTAACCACCTTCTTTCCACGTTGGCACATGGAGTTGTCCGAGGCCAACCACTATTACGAAACCGAGATGCCCGGTCCTGCCACCAAAGTGCTGTTTGACGAGGCCAAGCGCCTCGGCATCGGGTTCTGCCTCGGCTACGCCTCGTTGACTGCAGAGGGTCGTCGTTTCAACGTCTACCACCTCGTCGACAAGACAGGTGAGACCGTCGGCATCTTCCAAAAGGTGCACATCCCCGGTCACGACGAGTACGAGTCGTGGCGAGAATTCCAGCACGCCGAACGCCACTATTTCGAGCCGGGAGACGACTTCCCGGTGTGGCGAGCCTTCGATGGGATAGTCGGCATGGCCATCTGCAACGACCGCCGCTGGCCCGAGACGTACCGGGTGATGGGAATGCAAGGAGCCGAGCTGATCCTGATTGGCTACAACACACCCCTTCACTACGACCCTGATCCGACACAAAACGCACTGGCCGGTTTCCACAACGCTCTCGTGATGCAGTCGGGCGCCTACCAGAACGGCGCCTTCGTTGTCGGCGTTGCCAAAGGTGGAATCGAGGAAGGCGTCGATTCGCTCGCCCAGAGCATGATCGTCGCACCCTCGGGCCAGATCATCGCGCAGTGCATTACGACAGGTGACGAGGTGGCGGTCGCCACCATCGACCTCGATTTCACCAAAACCTACAAACACACCCTTTTCGATTTTGCAAAATATCGCGTGCCTGACGCGTACCGACGGATCACCGAGCAAACCGGTGTCGAATTACCCCCGGAGAAAATCTGATGACTATCGCCGATGCCCGTACCACCAGCTTCACCGTGAACGGCGCACCGGCCACGGTACGCTCCGACCATCCCACCCTTCTCGCAGCATTGCGCGAAGAACTCGGCATAACGTCCACTAAGGACGGGTGTTCACCGCAAGGACAATGCGGCTGTTGCACGGTCATCATGGACGGCAAGGCCATTCAGTCCTGTCTGGTGGGCATGGAGAAAGCCGAGGGTAAAGAAATCACGACCCTCGAAGGCTTCGATCAGGACGAACGCGACCGGCTCTCGAAGGGCTTCGCGGCAACCGGAGCTCTCCAATGCGGCTTTTGCACCCCCGGCATCCTTGTCCGGACCAAGTCGCTGATCGATGCCAAAGGAAAGGATCTGGACCGGCGCACCATCGAGGGACGACTGGGCGCCCATCTTTGCCGGTGCACCGGCTATGTGCGGATCATCGAAGCCATCGAGCTCCTGGCGTCGGGTGAGCCCATCCCCGACACGCCGCTACCCAAGCGGATCGGCGACTCGGGCGTCAAATACGAAGCCGAGGAATTGGCACTGGGCGACCGCGGCTACGTGGGCGACATCACGGTTGCCGGCATGCTGCACGGCGTCGTCCGCCTGGCCGACCATGCGCGGGCAGATGTGCTCAAGATCGACACCACGGCGGCCAGGGAGATCCCGGGCGTCGTGGATGTGTTCACGGCGGCCGACGTACCCGGCGATCTCCGCGTCGGGATCATCTACACGGACTGGCCGGTCTTCATACCCGAAGGCGGCCGCACTTCTTTCCTCGGTGATGTCATGGCGATCGTGGTGGCCGAGGATCACCTGACGGCCACCAGGGCGGCCGAAGCCATAGAGATCGAGTACAACGTGCTCACTCCGGTGACCGATCCTATGACCGCCATCGGCGACGCCTCCGAAAGCGCGGTTTGGGAGCTGGAAGGCAACGTGCTCTCGGTTTCCGAATACACCCGGGGCGATTTCGACAGTGCCTATGAGTCGTCGCCTCACAAGCTCCACGAAGTCTTTCAAACCCAGCGAATTGAACACGCGTTCCTCGAACCCGAATCAACACTCGCAGTCCCGAAGGAAGATGGCACGCTCCACGTGTATTCGGGGGGACAGGGCGTGTGGGATGATCGCAACCAGATTGCCGCAGTACTCGGCATACCGCAGGATC
>JABDJU010000132.1 GCA_013003325.1 Acidimicrobiales bacterium | reverse complement strand
GGCCGACCCCGGTCCTGGTCGACACCGCCGAGTCGAGCGTGGCAGCGGCATTCGGGCTGAACGCCTACCCGTTCTGGGTGGTGCTCGACCACGATGGCGTCGTATTAGCGAGAAGTGCCGGTAGCCTTCCCCTCGAATCAGTCGAAGCGCTCTTCGACAACCTCACAGCTCTCGAAGGTTGATATGACATCCCGTTCCAACACTCAAAGCACCAACGCCAAGACCCTGCTGATCTGGCTGGGTGGAGCCGCCGCCGTGATCGGGCTGGTGGCCATCGTCGTCGCGGGCGCCGGCAGCGTCGACAACAGCGGGCATCCCGACCTGCAAGGCGACCCACAGATCGTCGGCGACTCGCTGGCGGCGCTGCCGAGCGGTGCTCAGGTGGATCCGGCCGCCGGCGAGCCCGTGCCCGAGGTCACCGGGGCAGACTTCGACGGAACGCCGGTTTCCATCGAGGACAACGGCAAGGCCAAGATCATCGTCTTCCTGGCCCACTGGTGCCCGAACTGCCAGCAGGAGGTTCCCGAGGTCACGGAGTGGCTCGAGCAGAACACCGTGCCGGAAAATGTGGAGATCCTGTCGGTGGCCACCTCGATCAGCAGCGCCCGGGACAACTTCCCACCCTCTGACTGGCTCGAAGATGAGAACTGGCCGGTCCCGGTCATCCTTGACTCCGTTGCCTCCAGCGTCGGGGTCGCCTACGGCGTGAGCGCCTTTCCCCTATGGGCCATGGTGGACGTAGACGGCAATCTCGTCACCCGCATCACCGGCGCCGGGCAGGTTGACCTCGACTTCTGGGCCAACGCCCTCGCCGCCGCGTAGTTGACCCGCCTAGAGCCCGACCTCGGCGGCAAGTCGTTCCCGGTGAAACACCGGTGACCCGAACAGCAGCTCAGTGCTCTTCGCTCGCTTGAAGTACAGGTGGGCATCGTGTTCCCATGTGAACCCGATTCCGCCGTGAACCTGGATGTTGTCGCCGGCTGCGGTGAAGTACGCCTCCGAGCAGAACGACTTGGCGAGTGCGGCCGCCGTCCGAGCATCGTCTGAGCCGGTGGCGATCGCCCACGCCGCATAGGCTGCGGCCGACCGGGCCGACTCGAGCGCTACCAGCATGTCGGCGCACATGTGCTTGACGGCCTGAAACGACCCGATGGCCCGCCCGAACTGCTTGCGCTCCTTGGAATACTCGACCGCCATCTCCAAGACCCGCTCGAGGCCCCCGACCTGTTCGGCGGCCAGTGCGACGGCGCCGACCCGATAGATCCGCTCCACCGTCGGCCAGCTGCTCGCTTCGAGGAGCTCACCGGGCGCCCCGGCGAGATCGACCGTCGAGACCGGCCTGGTCGAGTCGAGGGTCACCACCTTCGACGCCTCAACGTCATCTCCCGCCACGATGAACAGTCGCACGGCCCCATCGAGGCGGGCCGCCACGACCAGCCAATCGGCAACATGGCCGGCGGTGACGTACGCCTTGGTACCTGAGAGTTGGAACCCTTCGCCCGATGGCGTGGCTACTGCGGCGACTCCCGCCTCATCCCAGCCGGAGCCGGGTTCGGCGATGGCGACGGTTGCGATCGTCGACCCGGCCGCCAGCTCTGGCAGCCGGGCGCCCTTCTGTTCCGCCGAGCCCGCCGCCAGCACCGCTTCGGCGGCGAGGATTGCGGACGAGAGGAAGGGCACGGGCGCCAGCACCCGGCCCATTTCTTGCTGCAGGATGGCCGTCTCGGCGAACGTGAACCCTGCTCCCCCGAACTCCTCGGGGATGTGCATCGCCGGCCAGCCCTGCTCGCTGAGCTTCTTCCAGAGGTCTTCGTCGTACCCGCGGTCGGTCTCCATGACCTCCCGCACCCGATCGGTCGAGCATTGCTCTTCGAGAAACCGTCGCGCCCCGTCGCGCAGCATTACCTGTTCTTCGCTCAGCGTGAAATCTTCCATGGCCCGGGATCATAGGGCCGGGCCGTTTCAGGGATCAGGCGGATTCGCCGATATCGACTTGATGAACACCACCCGGGTTGCCGCGTCGCTGGCACTCGTCCTTGCCGCCTGCACAACCCCCGCTCAGAGCGACGGTGCGGCACTCCCGGCCGCGCCGGAAACCACCACGACGACCACTCTCCCGGCACCGCCACCAACCACCACCACATCGACCACGGTGCTCGTCGACCCAGGACCGGACATCGTTGCCTGGCTGTCGCCCGACGCACCGGCGGTCACGCTCCAGGAGGCCATTGCGGCCTGGGTGGGAATCGAGACGGTGATGCTGGTAGATCCCGAAGAGGCGCTCGCCGAGGCGGAGGAGCTGTTCGCCGACCGGCCATCGCTGCTCGCCGACCTGTCCGCAGGAGATTTGCCGCCCTCGCTGCGGATCGACTTGAGTCACCCGATGTATCTGGCCGACGTCACCGGGCAGCTCCGGTCGCTGTCCGACATCGACGAGGTGGTGACCGCAGTAACCCCGACATGCAATGCCTTCCCAGATTGGAACGTGGTCGTGTTCGTTGCCGACGACCGCCAACTCACCCGGCTGCGAAACGAACTGGCCTCTTTCACCGGACTGTTGGAGATCACCGCCGTCGGCCGCGACGAGGCACTCGCCGAGTACACCAGGCGGTTTGAAGCGTTCGCCGGTGACGTGACGGTCCAAGACATGCTCGTGTCGCTCAGAGCCCGGACGACCGACCCGGTCGCCCTCGCCCTCGTCCAGAGCCGCTTCGCAGACGACGCCGCCGTCGCCGGTATCCACGTCGCCAACCCCGGCGTCCCCGACTGCCGCTAGCTGAGCGTGCGGCACCGACCCGGTCAGCCAGCCAACGCGTTCTCGTTGGTAATCGGTAGTGCTGGCTGCAGGTCCTATTCCCGCTCGCATTGCCCCGCGTCAGGACGCGGTTTTTGAAGCGCTGTGCTGCTTGGTGCCTTCATGGCGGATGAGGACCGCGGCCCGTGTTGTCTCAGCGGAACCGGGCTTTCGGCGGGGGATCCGATTCGAGGGCCCGGCAGCAGTCGATGTCCCACGACGGCGGGACGCTTCGGTAGCTTGGAAACGTGCTATTCGCCCGACACCTCCAGATCCTTCTCCTGCTGCTCATCGGAGCAGCACTTGCGGCGTGCTCCGCGCAGTCCGACCTCGAGGTCGCAGAAGAGTTCAGCGCCGCCTTCGTCGAGGGCGATGTCGATGCGTTGGAATCGCTGTCCACCGACCTCGCCGCCCTCGGCACCATTCCGTGGCGAGCCCAGTTCCTGAGCGCCCTCGACCTCGAGGCCGAGT
>JABDJU010000283.1 GCA_013003325.1 Acidimicrobiales bacterium | reverse complement strand
CCCAACGCAAAGAGATTGGCAGCGTGAGCCGAATCCCTGAACTGGTAAGCGGTGGTCTGATAGATGGGAACCGCTCTCGACCCGGTGGCTGAGTCGGGTTCCTGGCCGGCATGGATTTGCAGGGTTTCAAACCCTGGGATCTGTGGGGAATCGGTCATGGCTCGGCACGCTAACCCACCCCGGAATCGAATCAACCGGATTTACCTACATTTATTACAAGATGTATGGTTGGTTGCGTCCCCGACGACGACTCACTTATGGGTGAAGTTCGCCTTGCCGGGACCGCTCTCCAGGAAACTCTTGATCCCGATCACGGCGTCGTCGGTCTTGAAGCTTGCGACGAACTCGCGCTTCTCCACCTCGATCGCTTCGGGGATGTCGACGTGCAGCCCGTCCATGATGGATCGTTTGACGTTCTTCAGGGCGGCGGGACCGCGTGCGTACATCTCGGCCATGTCGAGCGCCTTGGAGAAGACCTCGTCGTCTGGATAGACCGCCGACACGAGGCCGATCTCCAACGCCTCGGCGGCGTTGACCTGGCGGCCGGTGTAGTTGAGCTCCTTGCTCTTGGTCACGCCGACGAGGCGGGTGAGCCGCTGGGTGCCACCGGCGCCGGGGGTGATACCCAGCAATATTTCGGGTTGACCGAAGACCGCACCTTCGCCGCACACCCGGAAGTCGGTCGACATGGAGAGCTCGCAGCCTCCGCCGAGAGCGAACCCGTTGACGGCCGAGATCGTGATTTGGTCAAGGCCTTCAATGGTGAGCAGTGCATCGTTGAGCGGATTGGTCATGCCGGTCGGGTCGCGCTCCTCGGGCGGGCCGTCGGAGGGGAACTCACCGATGTCGGCACCGGCTGCGAAGAAACGCGGTCCACCCCACATCACAACTGCTCGAATGTCGTCGCGACCTTTGAGCTCTTTGGCGACGGCCAAGAGCTCGAGGCTCAGCTGGCCGCTGATGGCATTGACCTTTGGTCGGTCGATCCGGATAACCGCCACGCCATCACGGTCGGTCTCCTCGATGTTTACGAAGTCTCCCATGGGCAAGTTCCTAGCAGGGCAGCCGCTCGCCGGGAAATCGATTCGCCCTCAGAGACCGAGCAGCTGCTGCACCCGTGGCATGTCGGGGTGAGCCAGCAACTCGTCGCGCCGGTAGATCAGCGACAGTTTGGTCCGCCGCCGTAGGAAATCGTCGATGGTGGCGATCATCTCGCGTTCGCCCATCAGGGCAACCTCGGCCCAGAGCACGTCGGAATCGCCCAGCGCCGGTTTGCCCATTTCGGGGTCGTGTTCGATAGCCCGGACGATTTGATAGGCGGCCCGGCCGTGGCGGCGCCAAAGGACCTCGGCGGCCGAGGCCGCCCGTTCGACCGCCGGCGCACGATCGAGACCGACCTTGGCCGCTTCGGCATAGAAGGCGTTCCGGACCGACTCCGACGGCTCGCCAAACCAGTCGTCGCTGGCGTCGGTCAGTGGGATAGCGAGTTCCTCCAACGCCTCTGCAACTTCCTCGCCCACGTTGAGGCAGTCGGTGAGCTTGCCGCCGAAGATCGATACGACCCTCGCGTTCTCGTCGGTTTCCACCTCATGTTTTCGGCTCAGCTTGGTCCAGTCGGTGTCGGTGTGATCACTTCCGGAGGTTTCGACTACCAGCGGGCGCACCCCAGATCGCTCTCCGATGATGTCGTGGGTGGTGAGGGGCGAGGTGAGGTTGAGACGGGAGTTGATCTGATCCAGCAAGAACTGGCGATCCTCATCGTTCACGCCTTCATCGGCGATCTCAGTGCGCGTATCGGTCGTGCCGATCACCGAGCGATGGGCCATCGGGATCACGTAGAACAGCCGCTGGGTATCGTCGAAGAACGCCAAGACCCGCTCGGATTCGGTCAGCCGCGGCACCACCAGATGTATGCCCTTGCTGTACACGATGCGGTGTTTGGTCTTGAGGTCCCATTTCTCGTTCAGGCCGTCAACGAAGGGGCCGGCTGCGTTCACGATCGACGCGGCCTCGAGGTCGAGCTTGGTGTTGGTCAGCTCGTCAAGAACCGTGACCTCCCACCCGTTCGCGCTTCGGTTCGAGCCGGCCAGCGAGGCATAGTTGACCGCGGTCGCACCACCGTCGAGTGCGGACCGAACGAAACCCCACACGAAACGCGCATCATTGTCCTTTAGATAGGCGTCCATGTATTCGATCGCCCCGCTGGCACCGGCGGTGTTGACCACCGGCTCGATCTCGTTGATCTTGTCCGTTCCGAAGTAGCTGGGTCGGCTGGTGAAGAACCGACCGATCGCCCAGTAGCCGACGCTTCCGATGGCGGCCAGCCACGGCGGGAACGGGCTGGATCTGTCGAGCGTGGCTAGAAACCCGACTTCAGAGATCTGCGTTGGGTATTGCCTCATCAGGTGATTGCGTGAGGTGCACAGCTTCCACACCAGCGGTAGCTCGTAGTTCTCCAGGTATTTGAAACCGCCCCACACCAGATTCGAACTCTCCTGGCTCGTGAAGCCGGCGAAGTCACCCCTATCGATCAGTGCCACCCGCAGCCCGCGATCGGTGAGGGCGGCGGCCGAAACCGCACCGTTGATGCCTCCGCCGACGATCAGCACATCGAAACTGCCACCGTCGAGCTTCTCAAGGTTCTCCGATCGGAGCGACATGGGAGCAACGGTACAGCGTCGACAGGTGCCAGACTGAGCCGTGTGACCGACACTTCAGCCGACCGAGAATTCCCACCTTTCCCCGCCGAAGGCGACCTCGGCGCCGTCCTGCTGACCGAGGAACAGATACAAGCTCGCGTCGCCGAACTTGGGGTGGAGCTCGCCCGGGTCCACTCCGGACACACACCTCTGTTCGTCGCCGTGATGAAAGGAAGCGTGATCTTCGCCGCCGATCTGCTCCGGGCCTATCCCGGCCCCGTTGAATTCGACGTGATGATCGTGTCGAGCTACGGCGATGCTCTCGAAACGAGCGGTGTGGTGAAGATCGTGAAAGATCTGGACACCCCGGCGGCGGGACGACACGTCGTGCTCGTCGAGGACATCGTCGACACCGGGCTCACCATGCAATACCTGCTCGACCACTTCTCCAAGCAGGGTGCGGCTTCGGTGTCGGTGTGCTCCCTAACCGTTCGGCAAGGGCGAGCACTCGAACCTGCGGTGGATCACTTCGGGTTCGAGATCCCGCACGACTTCGTGATCGGCTACGGACTCGATGCGGCCCAGCTCTATCGGAACCTTCCCTACATCGGGGTGTTCACCGGAACCGTCGGCGCCCACTGACCTTCACAGCTTGTTGCCGTACATCTCCCCCAGGGGATCGTTGATCAGTTCGAGGCGCTCCCCGTCTGGACCTGCGAAGTAGAGCGACGCCCCCGACTCGAGGGCGTACTCCACGCCAGCTTCTTCGAGTCCCAGGCGAGCCCGCTCCCAGCCTTCACGATCGATCGAGATCGCCACATGATGCAGGCCACCCAGAACCTCTGCATAGCCGCCAAGATCGAGATTCGGGAAGTCAAAAAAGGCAAGATAGTTGCCGTTGCCAATATCGAAGAAGAAATGTGTGGAATCTGGATAGTCCCGATTCTCGAACAACTCGGTCAGGGGAAAGCCGAGGACCCCCTGGTAGAAGTTGATCGTCTGTTCGACGTCGCTCGACAGGAGCGCAAGGTGATGGATGCCCCGGGCCGTGGTCGGGCTCCGCACCTCGGATTCCGCCAGGTAGTCAGCGCGGAGTCGTTGCCACTCGGCGTTCCTCGTTGTCGTCGGTTCTGACATGCCGCTCTCCCGGTTTAGAAAGCATTCTAGAACAAAGACCGACTGGTTCAAATCAGAACGACCGGCGGATGCGCCAGCCGTCAGGAGTTGTACGCCTGCTCGACGTGGTAGCTGAGGTCGAGACCTTCGAGTTCTTCTTCGACGGTGGAGCGAATCCCCATGGTCGCATTCAGCGTGTAGGCGATCGCATAGGTCATGGCGAACGAGAAGACTCCGACCACGACGTTGGCGAAGATCTGTTCGAGCAGCAGGCCGGCTCCGTCGCCCTCGACCAAGCCGCCGTCGAACGCTCCGTCGGCGAGCAGCGCTGACGGGCTAGCGAAGAAGCCGATGAGGACACCGCCGATCAACCCGCCCACCATGTGGACACCGACGACGTCGAGCGCATCGTCGTACCCGAATCGGAACTTCAACCGCACGGCGAGTGCGCACACCGCGCCGGCCGCGAGACCCACCGCCATCGCCCCGTGGATCCCCATGAATCCTGCGCCCGGGGTGATCCCGACCAAACCGGCGACGATGCCTGATGCCGCTCCCAGCGAGGTGGCGTGGCCGTCGATGATCCGTTCAGCCAACAGCCAGCCGAGCATTCCCATCGCCCCGGCCGTGAAGGTGTTGGCAAACGCCTGAATCGCGACGCCGTCGGCGGCGAAGGCCGAGCCGGCGTTGAACCCGAACCAGCCGAACCACAGGATGCCGGCTCCCAGCATCGTGAACGTCAGATTGTGTGGTGCCATCGGCTCGGTCGGCCAGCCCCGACGCTTCCCGAGCACCAAGACCAGCGCCAACGACGCGGCCCCGGCAGCCACGTGCACCACGGTTCCTCCTGCGAAGTCGAGGCTGCCCCTGGAGACCAAGAAGCCGCCCTCGAAACCCGACTCTTCGTCGGCGAAACGGAACACCCACGCCCACGCCGGGACGAACACCAGGAGCATCCACACCGGCACGAACACAACCCAGGCGCTGAACTTCATGCGATCGGCCACCGCACCCGAGATGAGCGCAGGGGTGATGGAGGCGAACGTCAGAGCGAAGAAGATGTCTCGGTAGTCGTCGCGAGCGATGTCGGCGAGGAAGAAGGCGTCGAAGCTACCGATGAATTGATTGGTCCCGGTCGAGGACAACGAATAGCCGATCACGATCCAGAACAGCGGAACGATTCCGAGGCAGATCATGTTCATCATCAACATGTTCAGCATGTTCTTCGAACGGGACATCCCGCCGTAGAAGAGCGCCAGCCCCGGCACCATGAAGAGCACCAGAGCGGCCGAGGTCAGAATCCACGCGTTATCACCGTTCACCGTGAACAGTGTGTTGAGAGCTTTGACGGCTCGTGTTTCGGCCGTGTTGCCGTTGTGTTAACAGCCGCTGTGCTCCCCTTCAGGGGAAGCGTGCCATGCAGGTCTCTCGCTATCCCTGGCCGCCGGAGGTGTCGCGAACGCTGGTGGTCCCGGCGCTGATGAAGGGCATCATGGCTCGGAGCTCGGCGCCGACCTTCTCGATCGGGTGGTTCTTGCCCGCCTCTTCGAGCCGATGGAAGTTCTCGCGGCCGCCCCGACCTTCGGCCACCCATTCTTCGGCGAACGTGCCGTCCTGGATCTCGCCCAGAATCCGATTCATCTCGGCCTTGGTACCAGCGTTTACGATGCGAGGACCGCGTGTGAGGTCGCCGTACTCGGCGGTGTCGGAGATGCTGTACCGCATGCCGGCGATGCCCTCCTGATACATGAGGTCGACGATCAGTTTCAGCTCATGCAGACACTCGAAGTAGGCCACCTCGGGCTGGTACCCGGCTTCGATCAGGGTTTCGAACCCGGCCTGAACCAGCGCCGTCGTGCCGCCACAGAGCACCGCCTGCTCGCCGAACAGATCCGTTTCGGTCTCCTCGGTGAAGGTGGTTTCGATCACCCCGGCCCTGGCTCCGCCGATCGCATCGGCGTAGGCCAACGCCAGCGCCTTGGCTCCCCCGCTGGCATCGTTCTCGACGGCGATGAGGGCCGGAACCCCACCACCTTCGGTATAGGTACGCCGGACAAGGTGGCCGGGGCCTTTTGGCGCAACCATGCACACATCGACCGACGCCGGTGGGGTGATCAGATCGAATCGGATGTTGAAACCGTGGGCGAAGAACAGCGCGTCGCCGTCGTTGAGGTTCGGCGCCACGTGCTCCTCATAGATCTGAGCCATCGTGGTGTCGGGCAGCAGCATCATGATCACGTCGGCCTCGGCCACCGCATCAGCGATCGGCAGCACCTTGAGCCCTTCGGCTTCCGCCTTGGCCACCGATGCAGAACCCTCGCGCAGGCCGATTCGCACATCGATCCCGGACTCCTTCAAGTTGAGCGCATGGGCGTGGCCCTGGGAGCCGTAGCCAAGGATGGCGACCTTGCGGTTGGCGATCGCAGAGCGGTCGCAGTCGGCCTCGTAGTACATGTTTGCTGCCATTGGTTTCTCTTCTGGTTGGTGTGTGCTGCGGAAAGGATAGGACGATGGTCGGCGGGTTGAACCGTGGGTCAGGCTCGAACGGTGCTGGGGATCCGACCGATTTTCGGCAGCGCGATCCGCCCGGTGCGCTGCACGTCTTCGAGGCCATAGTCGCGAAGCAGAAGCTCGAAATCATCGATCTTGTCGGGACGACCCTCGAGGCTCACGGTCAAGCGATCGGCGCTGACCGACAGGATCTTGGCTTCGAAGATGTCGACCAACTCGACGATCTGGCTCCGGTCGCGTGCGCTGCGAACGGTGGCGATCATCAGCTCGCGCTCCACGCTCTCTTCGGGACTGAGCTCCTGGATCTCGACGACGTTGACCAGCTTGAAGAGCTGCTTGACGATCTGTTCCAGCGGTGCCGACTCGACATCGACCACGATCGTGATGCGGCTGAATCGATGATCGTTGGTGGGTGCGACCGCCAGGCTCACGATGTTGTAGCCGCGGCGGGCGAATAGATCGGCTACGCGGGCCAGCACGCCCGCCTTGTTCTCGACAAGGACGGAAAGGGTGTGATGTGAGAGATCTCCGGGACGGGTCATCAGTCGCTCGTTTCTTGGCTCGGCTGTGGGTGCTGTCGGGCTTGGGCGTCGCGCTGGCTCGGGTCGACGATCAGGTCGTCGTTGCTGCCGCCGGCGGGAACCATCGGAAACACCTTTTCACTGTCGACGCACCGAAACTCCACCACGACCGGTCGGTCGTTGATCTCGTTGGCTTTGGCGATGACCGCCGACACCTCTTCGGGACTCTCGACTCGGAACGCAACGCATCCCATCGCTTCGGCCCACTTCACGTAGTCGGGCATCTCGTGGCTGAGGTGAACCTCGCTCAACCGCTCGTCGTAGAACATGTCTTGCCACTGCCTGACCATGCCGAGGTAGGCGTTGTTGAGTAGCGCCACCTTGATGGGGATCTTCTCGACCGAGGCGGTGATGAGCTCCTGGCCGGTCATCTGAAAGCAGCCATCGCCGTCGATACTCCACACCGTTCGATCCGGATGGGCCGCCTTGGCCCCGATCGCGGCCGGGATCGAAAAGCCCATCGTGCCCAGGCCACCGGAGTTGATCCACGTATAGGGGTAGTTGAACTCCCAGTACTGGCTGGCGAACATCTGGTGCTGTCCGACCCCGCTGGTGACAATGGTGTCCTTTGGACTCAGGTCGCGAAGCTGCTCGATGACGTACTGGGGCTTAAGCAGCTCGCCGGGGCCCGATTGTTCGTAGGTGAGCGGGAAGGTCTCCTGCCAGCCGCTCAGCTTGGCTCGCCACTGCATGATGTCTGGTCGCGAGTCGGGGTAGCCGGCTTGTTTCAGCGAATCGATCAGGGCCTCCGTGGCCAGACGGCAGTCGGCGGCGATAGCAACATCTGGCTGTCGGACTTTGCCGTGCTCGGCCGGGTCGATGTCGATGTGGATCACCTTGGCATCGGGGGCGAACGATCCGACCCGGCCGGTGATGCGGTCATCGAACCGGCTTCCGAGCGCGATCAGCAGATCGCTCTTCTGCATCGCGGTGACGGCGGTGTAGTTGCCGTGCATCCCGGGCATGCCCAGGCAGAGCTCGTGACCGTCGGGGAATGCACCCCGGGCCATGAGCGTGGTGACCACCGGTATGCCGGCCAGTTCAGCCAGTTCGATGAGGGCTTCGGCGCCCCGAGCCTTGAGCACCCCTCCACCGACGTACAGCACCGGCTGGGACGCAGCCTGGATCAGGCTGGTCGCTTCGGCGATCTTGGCCGGATCGGGATCGACCACCGGCGAATAGCCGGGAAGTTCGAAGTCGGCCGCTGCATAGTCGAAGTCGAAGTAGGCGTCGGGGTTGTTTGCGTCCACGATGTTCTTGGGAATATCGACCAGGACCGGGCCGGGGCGTCCGGTCGTGGCGATGTGGAAGGCGGCCTTGATCGTTTCGGGAATTTCTTCGGCCCGGGTGACAAGGAAGTTGTGTTTGGTGATCGAACGGGTGATACCGGTCGTGTCGCATTCCTGGAACGCATCGGTTCCGATCGCCGCCAACGCCACCTGGCCGGTGATACACACCATCGGCACACTGTCGAGCATGGCGTCGGCCAGCGGGGTCACGATGTTTGTGGCGGCGGGTCCGCTCGTCACCATGCACACACCGGGCCGACCGGTGGCGTGAGCGTAGCCCTCCGCCATGTGACCGGCCCCCTGCTCGTGGCGCACGAGCACGTGGCGGATCGGGGAGTCGATGATCGGGTCGTACACCGGCAGGATGGCGCCGCCGGGATAGCCGAACACCACCTCGACGCCCTCGGCTTCGAGGCTCTTGATCAGGGCTTGTGCTCCGT
>JABDJU010000230.1 GCA_013003325.1 Acidimicrobiales bacterium | reverse complement strand
TCAGACGAGTCAGCCGCACCGAGTCGGGCAGTCCGGCAACCGGATCTCGCGCCATCCACCTGCAGGAGCAGGCAGCACTTCTACGTCGTGCCTTCCAGTAGGTTCAGCCCGAGCAGTCTGCTCAAGTCATCCAGGGCCTGTGGAGCCGACTCGACCTTCACCGTGGTGATCCCCATTGCACGCGCCGGCTTGAGATTGACGCCGAGATCATCGAGGAACACCGCGGCTGACGGCTCGACGCCAAGATCGTCGAGAACAGCCTGATAGAAGGCCGTCTCGGGCTTGCGCACGCCAAGTTCGGACGACTCGTACACCCTTTCGAATTTGGATATCGCATTTGCGACATCTTTTGGTCGTGACTCTTCGGATCTCACATTGTTGGTGAGACATACGATGCGATAGCCATGCCCTGTCAGTACGTCGAGTGCGTAGACCATCTCAGGACGCGCGGCCCCGGACAACAACCGGAGGACCTCGGCTCCTCCGATCGCATGTCCCAGACGTGACGATTCGTTTCGAAACTGGACGTCGAACTCCTCGACGGAGATCTCACTTCTTTCGAGTTTGGCCCAAGCATTGGTGTCGGGGTTGGTAGCGTTGATCGACCTGAGAAACCCGGCGGGCAATCCACGTTCCCTCTCGAATTCCGCAAATGCGATGAATGGCGACTCAATGACCACACCACCGAAGTCGAACATTACGCAAGAGATCATGCAAGAAAGGTTAGAAGTAGTGCGCAGATGCCGAAGCAATCAGAAGACTTCGGTGATTCACTAGTAACCCGCATGAACGCAAAGCGCACACGACACCTCGTGGTCGACGGCTCCAACATCGCTACGGAGGGTCGAACCACGCCGAGCCTCGCCCAATTGGACGCCGCAGTCGCGGCCGTTGAGCGCGAAGGTTTCGGACCCATCACCGTGATCGTCGATGCGACGTTCCCGCGCCGGATCGATGAACGAGAGGCGAAGGAGTTCGACCGCCGCACCCTCGATGGCTCGATCGTGACACCGCCCGCCGGCGTGGTCGGGCGAGGCGATGCCTTCATCTTGCAAGTAGCTGCACAGGTAGACGCGGTCGTTCTGTCCAACGACTCGTTCCAGGAGTTTCACGGCGACCACGAGTGGCTGCTCGATGAGGACCGCCGGCTTCTCGGCGGGAAGCCCGTGCCCAACGTCGGTTGGGTGTTTGCATGGCGCGGTCCGGTACGGGGCCCAAAGAGCCGTCAGTCGATCAAGGCGGCCAAGAGTCGAGCATCATCTGCTGCGCCCGCCTCGAAGAGCAAGGAAGACAACAAGCCTGCGAAGAAGTCGTCCCGTAGATCCGCCGAGGGTGATCGTACCGAGCAGCCCACGGCGAAGAAGGCGCGAAGGGCTGACAAAACCAAGACCCAGGACAAAGCCAAGACCCGGGACAGAGCCAAGACCCGGGACAGAGCCAAGATCCCGGACAAAGCAAAGGCCCGGGACAAAGCAGGGACGTCAGATACAGACGAGACAGCCAGGGAAGATCAGGGTTCGCCACACCTGAACACCCTGAAAGAATTCATGTCGTTTGTTACGAACTATTCGATCGGCGACACCCTCGAGGGTGCCGTCGACCGATACTCAAGTCATGGTTGCTACCTACGGGTAGGGACCGCACAGTGTTATCTGCCGAGCAAGGCGATGGGAGATCCACCTCCGAACAAGGCCCGGGACGTTGTGTCCAAGGGCGATCTGGTTCGGGCACGGGTGGAATCGCTCGACGCCGAGAGAAGAGGGATCAACGTTTCACTGGTCGCAGTGATCCCTCAGGCAGATCGCAAAGACCAGAGCAAAATTGGCAACAAGCCCAGTAGGAGCGAAAGCAAAATGGCAACACCCAAGAAAGCTGCGAAGAAGCGCACCACCAAAAAGGCCACACCCAAGAAGGCCGCCAAGAAGTCGGTGAAGCGCACCACCAAGAAGGCCACACCCAAGAAGGCCGCCAAGAAGACGGTGAAACGCACCACCAAGAAGGCCACACCAAGGAAAGCAGCCAAGAAGCGCACCACCAAGAAGCGTTGATTCTTCCCCTCATCTGTAGAGGTGAGGCTTCGCAAACTGGCTTGGCCCCCGCTCCGGCGGGGGCTGCCAACCTCTGTACCGCACCACGTCGCCTGTCACCGACCACGCCCTAGGCTCTGGTCCCATGGCTGCGCAGTTCATCTACTCGATGCACAAGGTTGGGCGCTTCTATCCGCCGGACCGACAGGTGCTCGAGAACATCAGTCTTTCGTTCTATCCCGGAGCCAAGATCGGCGTCCTCGGCTCGAACGGGGCTGGCAAGTCATCACTGCTGCGAATCATGGCGGGCATCGATGACGGGTACATCGGTGACGCACGCCTGACGCCCGGCTTCACCGTCGGCTATCTCGAGCAGGAACCACAGCTCGACCCGAGCAAGAATGTGCGAGGAAACGTCATGGACGGCGCCGGAGAGGTCGTTCAGCTGCTGGCCGACCACGATGCCCTCATGGCCGAGTGGGCCAATCCCGACGCTGACTACGAAAAGATCGGTGCCCGGCAGGCCGACCTCGAGGCCAAGATCGAGGCCGCCCAGGGTTGGGATTTACAGCGCCAGATCGAGATCGCCATGGACGCACTCCGGCTTCCGCCCGGCGAACAGCCCGTCGACAATCTCTCCGGCGGTGAAGCCCGTCGCGTTGCGCTGTGTCGACTACTGCTC
The DNA here is from genome assembly GCA_013003325.1 of Acidimicrobiales bacterium. GTDB lineage: Bacteria > Actinomycetota > Acidimicrobiia > Acidimicrobiales > SZUA-35 > JABDIY01. The sequence continues at coordinate 3,939 of JABDJU010000230.1, read as the reverse complement.
AGTCAACCAGACCTGCTGCTGCTCGACGAGCCGACGAACCATCTCGACGCGGAGAGTGTCCACTGGCTGGAGAAGCGACTCGACTCCTACCCCGGGACCGTCGTGGCGATCACCCACGATCGTTACTTCCTCGACAACGTGGCGAAGTGGATCCTCGAACTCGACCGGGGCAAGGGCATCCCCTTCGAAGGCAACTACTCATCGTGGCTGGAACAGAAGCAGGCTCGTCTCGACTCCGAACAACGCGCCCAAGCGGCCAAGAAGCGCACCTTGGCCCGCGAGCTGGAATGGGTTCGCATGGCCCCCAAGGCCCGTCAGGCCAAGGGCAGGGCTCGCCTCTCGGCGTATGAGACCTTGCGCGATGAGGCCGAGGCCTATGACCCCAGCGAGGAGAGGGTGCAGATCCACATCCCACCGGGCCCGCGCCTCGGCGATCAGGTCATCGAGGTCGATCACCTTCGCAAAGCGTTCGGTGACAAGCTGCTGATCGAGGACCTCTCCTTCAAACTGCCCAAGGCTGGCATCGTTGGCGTGATCGGTGGTAACGGCGCCGGCAAGACGACGCTGTTCCGAATGCTCATCGCAGCTGGCGCCGGCGACGGCGAGCAACCCGACGAAGGCTCGATCACCATCGGCTCCACCGTCGAGATGTCCTATGTCGACCAGAGTCGGAATGTGCTCGATCCGAACAAGACCGTGTACGAAGAGATTACCGACGGTGCAGAAGTCATCGATCTCGCCGGTCGTGAGGTGAACGGTCGGGCCTACGTCGCAGGGTTCAACTTCCGCGGTTCCGATCAGCAGAAGGACGTCGGCGTGTTGTCAGGGGGCGAGCGGAATCGCGTCCACTTGGCCAAGGTGCTCAAAGACGGCGGGAATGTGCTCCTCCTCGATGAGCCGACCAACGATCTCGATGTCGACACGCTGCGGGCGCTCGAGGACGGTCTCGAACGATTCGCCGGCTGTGCCGTGGTGATCTCTCACGACCGCTGGTTCCTCGACCGGGTGGCAACCCACATCCTGGCCTTTGAAGGCAACAGCTACGTGCGCTGGTTCGAAGGGAACTTCTCCGAGTACGAAGCGTTCCGCGAGGCAGAGTTCGGAGACGCCGCCTTGCCCAGTCGGATCGAATTCAAAACGGCGTAGACCGCACAACAAAGGTCACATCATGCGGTGGAGTACCCGGGTCCGGCGTAGACCACAATCGATGTATGGACATCCCCGCCGCAGCTGTGAATGATCTCGACTGGGGCTCGTTCAGTGAGCGCGGTCCGTGGCAGCTCACCTCGAAGGTCCCCAGCTGGCGCAAATCGGCCCCACGACGCCGGCAACGACAGGCCAAGGAACTTCCGTCCCTCTACCGCGCCCCCAAACTCCCGCCCATTCGTCGCGGTCTGACCGTTCTGCGGGTGCTTGGAGCCGCAGTGGTGCTGTGGGCCCTCAAAGAACGAGGAACCGCCCAATCGCAGGCGGGCATCAGCCGTCGCCTCCGACTCGCCGCCGAAAGGCTGGGACCGACCTACATCAAGCTGGCCCAGATCATCAGCGCCGGCGAGGGAGTCTTTCCCGCCGAGCTTGTCGCCGAATGCCGCAAACTTCGCGATCAGGTTGCTCCTGTCCGCTACGGCCGCATCGTCGACATCATCGAGCACGATTTCGACCGACCGATGCACGAGGTCTTTCGCACGTTCGACCACAACGCGTTGGCGGCGGCGTCGATTGCCCAAGTGCACCGGGCGACGCTCCGAGACGGGACCCACGTCGTGGTGAAGGTGCAACGTCCGGGCATCGACGAACTGGTGAAGAAGGATCTTCGAGTGCTCGCCTGGCTGGCTCCGTTCCTCATCGGCCGGATACCGATCGCCGCGCTGGCCAACCCGCCTGCGCTGGTCGAGATGTTTGCCGAGACGATCATCGAGGAACTCGACTTCCATCTCGAGGGTGACAACATGCTCGACGTCGCCGAGATCATGGTGAAGCTCGGCCAGACCGGGTTCGTGATCCCCAGGCCCCATCCCGAACTCGTATCCACCAGAGTGCTGGTGATGGAGGAGCTCGAGGGCTTCAAGTTCGACGACGTGGTCGGAATGAAGCGGGCCGGGGTCAACACCCACAACGTTGTGCGCACCGGGATGATCGGGTTTCTGGAGGGTGCCTTCATTCACGGGATCTTCCACGGAGACCTTCACGGCGGAAACCTCCTCGTGCTGCCGGACGGCCGCACCGGTCTCCTCGACTTCGGGATCACCGGACGGCTCTCCGATGCTGAGAAGCAGGCGTTCATGAAGATGATGATGACGGCCACGATGAACGACGTGACCGGCCAGGTCGAAGCACTGCGCGACCTAGGAGCACTTCCGCCTCACACCGACATCGCCCGCGTCATCGCCGACCTCGGTCTCGACGGGCCGCCGCTCGATCCGACCAAACTCACCCCCGAAGAGCTCATCGCCGAACTGCAGCGGATCATGAAGGCGCTGCTGGGCTATGGCGCACGGATGCCCAAGCCACTCATGCTCTACGTGAAGAACCTGATCTTCATCGATGGCGCCATCGGCACGCTTGCCCCCGAGCTCGACCTTTTCGCCGAGGTCACCTATATCGCAACCCATTTCTTCACCAAGCACGGGGCGACCTTTGCCAGCGAACTCGGCGTCGATCGCAGCGAGTGGCGTCTGGACCTCGATGGGATCAAGGCTGGGTTCGGCGTCGATCCCACCGAGATGGAGCAGCTGAGTCACGCCGAGCTGCAGGAACGAAGGGCAATGATCAACCGACGGCTCGCCGGTGAGTCTCCCCGGAAGTCTCCGCTGCGGAAACTCGGTTCCTGAGTCGTCTAGCCCCGCAGGATCTCGAGACAGCGGTCGGCCAACTCGGGCCGGCAGATCAACAGATCCGGCAGATACGGGTCGGCGTTGTTGTACACCATCGGTGATCCATCGAGCCGGGAACAGTGAAGACCGGCGGCCTCCGCCACCGCCACAGGCGCACAGTTGTCCCATTCGAACTGGCCGCCGGAGTGAGCATAGATGTCGGCCTGGCCTCGCACAACGGCCATCGCCTTGGCCCCGGCCGATCCCATCTCCAGGTACTCAGCGTCGAGGGCGGCGGCGAGCATTTGGGCTGCCGGAGGGCGGCGGGTACGGCTGACGATCACACGCGGGCGGGGCGAGGGCATCGGAGGAACGAGGGCCGGCTCGTAGGTTCCGAACACGAGGCCCTGAGCCGGGAGCGACACCGCCCCCGCTACGGGGCGGCCAGCCATCACCAATGCGATGTGTACCGCCCAGTCAACCCTCGGTGGCTCGGCGTACTCCCGGGTGCCGTCGAGCGGGTCGACGATCCAGGTCCGCTCGGCGGTGAGCCGCTCCCTGCGGTCGGCGCCCTCCTCGCTCAGCAGCGCATCGTCGGGCCGTTCCGCCGCCAGGGTGTCGGCGATGAAACGATGAGCGGCCGCATCGCCGGCGTCTTTCATCGCGAAATGGTGGCTGCCGTTGTCCACCAAATTCTCACGGAGCTTGATCAGTATCTTTCCTGTGTCTTCGGCGAGACGAAGCGCGAGGACATGATCTTCAGGCGTCGGGCTCACCGGCTCAACCTACTGCAAACAGGAGAAGGTCAGGCTCAGTCCTCGGCCGGGCCGAAAGGCTCACCGGCCTTGACGTAGCATTCGTCGTGATAGTGCTCGACCCGGGTCCACACACCCTTGGTGTACACGTTGCAGATCACCTGCATATCGCGATGCCGGGCCCGGAACTTCACGCGCTCACCGCAGTGTTCGCACTCGGTCATCGACCCTGCTTCGATCAGCCGGGTAACGGCTCGCGATTCCCATTTACGGGGTGCGGGCTTCTTAGCCGCTACCTTCTTCGCAGGCTTCTTTGTCGGCTTCTTCGTCACGCCCTTTTTGGCCGCGGGCTTCACCGCCGGTTTCTTGGC
>JABDJU010000194.1 GCA_013003325.1 Acidimicrobiales bacterium | reverse complement strand
GTCCGAGTAGCTGGCCGATACCGGATCGTGGGTGACCATCACGATGGTCTGCCTGAAGTCGCGGACCGCCTGCTGCATGAACTCCAGGATTTCCGCGCCGGTACGGGAGTCGAGGTTGCCGGTCGGTTCGTCGCCGAAGATGATGTCGGGCCGGCTGGCCAGCGCCCGGGCAACCGCAACCCGCTGTTGCTGGCCACCCGACAGTTCGTTGGGACGATGCCCCAGGCGGTCGCCCAACCCGACCGCCGACACCACCTGGTCCATCCACGCCGGGTCGGGGTTGGCACCGGCCAGGTCGAGCGGCAGGGTGATGTTCTCCGCGGCGGTGAGCGTCGGGATGAGGTTGTAGGCCTGGAAGATGAAGCCGACCTTGCTGCGCCTCAGCTTGGTGAGTGCGGTGTCCTTGAGTGACGACAGCTCGACCGAGCCGACATAGGTCTCGCCGGTGGTGAGGGTGTCAAGGCCGGCCATGCACTGCATCAATGTCGATTTGCCCGAACCCGAGGGGCCCATGATCGAGGTGAACTTGCCGGATTCGAACCCGACGGTCACGTCGTCGAGAGCCCGCACCTCCGTGTCGCCCTCGCCATAGATCTTGGTGGCGTTGCGGCAGTAGGCCGCCAGATTGCTGGTGTCGACCAGGGTCGGCGGTGCCATCGGGGCAGCCGGAACGGGGGACGAACTTTGGGGTGCCGCGTCGGTCATGGAGCGAACGCTAGCCGCACAAATATCTCGTGCTACACGAACCACGCGGCGGTATCGACCGCCAGCTGAGATCCGGTATCAGACTCGCTGGTCAGTACGACGTCAGCACCGTCTGGCAATCCGACCGATCCGGGTCCGAAGTTCACCCAGCACCGCAGCCCGCCCGGCCGGCTGAACCCGAGAATGCCGCCCGGCGCGCTGTCGTCCCATTCGATTTCAGCGGTCGAGGGAAGGTGTTGACGTCGGAGCGTGAGCGCCGACCGATAGAGCTCCAGCGTGGAACCGGGCACCCCCTTCTGGGATTCCGCCGAAAGATCGGCGAAATAGTCGGGCTGGGGCAGCCAGCCCTCACCCGAGCTGAAACCGAGCGAGGGGCCGGTCCGCTCCCAGGGAATCGGTACGCGGCACCCGTCGCGCCCCTTCTGAGTGTTTCCGCTGAGGGTCCATACGGGATCGTCGAGCACGTCGTGGTCGAGATCGTAGACCTCGGGCAGGCCCAGCTCCTCGCCCTGGTAGAGATAGACCGAGCCGGGCAACGCCAGCATGAAGAGGATCCCGGCCCGGGCTCTCCGGAGTCCAGCTTCCGCGTCGAGCAGGTCGTGAGGGCCGTCGAGGGGCCAGGTGCGCCACTTGGTGTCGTTGGGTAGTCCGTAACGGGTGGGGTGGCGCATCACATCGTGATTGCTCAGCGTCCAGGTGGGCACCGACCCCACCGAACCGGTGGCGGCGAGGGTCTGTTGCACGTTGGTTTCCAGCTCTTCCCGATCCCAGTTGGACTGGAGGAAGTCGAAGGCGAACGACTGGTGGTACTCGTCTGGACGCAGGTACAGGTGCAGTCGGTCGGGAGCCACCCACGCCTCGGCCACCATCATCCGGTCGTTGTACGCGTCGAGCACCTCGCGCCACTGGCGGACATAGACGTGCAGATCATCCCGGTCCCAATAGGGGTGGTTGGGCGTCTTCGCGTTCGACAGCACCGATCCGGTGGCCTCGGCGTCGGGGAAGCTCATGTCTTTGGCCATGCCGTGGGCCACATCCACCCGGAAGCCGTCGGCGCCGCGGTCGAGCCAGAACCGGAAGATGTCGCGGAACTCGTCCTGAACCTCGGGGTTGGTCCAGTTGAGATCGGGCTGCGACGTGTCGAACAGGTGGAGGTACCACTGACCATCGGGCAACCGCTCCCATGCCGAGCCACCGAACACGCTGGTCCAGTTGTTGGGGGGTTCCGAACCGTCAACCCCAGTGCCGTCTCTGATGATGTAGCGATCTCGGGACCGGTCGCCGATCGGCGCAGCTGAGGCCTCGATGAACCACTTGTGGTCGCTGCTGGTGTGGTTGGGAACGAGGTCGACGAGCACGCGAATCCCGAGTTCGTGGGCCTCTTCGATCATGGCTGTGGCGTCGTCGATCGTGCCGTAGATCGGCTCGATCGATCGGTAGTCGGCGACGTCGTAGCCGCCGTCTCGAAGAGGCGACGCATACCAAGGGTTGACCCACAACCCGTCGACACCCAGTTCAGCAAGATAGGGGAGCTTGGAGCGGATGCCGTTGATGTCGCCGGTGCCGTCGCCGTCGCTGTCGGCGAAGGAGCGGACATACACCTGATAGATCACTGCGTTTCGCCACCACGGCTCTGTGCCCGCCGGTTCGGTTGCCTCGTTCATAGCGGTGACAGTGTGCCGCAGCGCAAACCCGAATGAGCGCATCCAATCCGGTGTTCTACACTTGCAAGCATGACGTGTCAGGCGTGCGGCTTGGCGGTGCCTGACGGGGCTCGCTTCTGTCCCCACTGCGGGAAATCCCAGGTCACAGTAGCCGAAGAGCGTCGGCTGGTGTCGGTGGTGTTCGCCGACATCGTCGGCTTTTCGACCCTGGCCCAGGATCTTGATCCCGAGCAGCTCAAGCGCCTGGTCGACGATAATTTCCGACGCCTCAGCGCCGAGATCCAACGCTTCGGGGGCCGGGTCGACAAGATCGTCGGTGACGAGATCGTGGCGCTGTTCGGGGCCCCGGTGGCCCACGGCGACGACGCCGAACGTGCTGTGCGGGCCGCGCTGGCCATGCAGGATGCGGTCGCCGAACAGGGTGGCTTGAAGCTCCGCATCGGGATCACTACCGGCGACGTGCTCGTAGGGGCCAGCACGGTGGGCGGCGACTACACCGCAATGGGCGACACGATGAACCTCGCCTCACGGCTCGAGACCTTGGCCGAGCCGGGCCAGATCATCGTGGGGCCGGCCACCGAGGCCGCTTCCCGCGATTCCATCGTGTATCAGCCGATCGGTGAGGTGGAGACGCGCGGCCGGTCGGGCCTCGTGAAGATCTTCCAGGCGATGAGCGCAGTGGGGGTTCCCGGCGAGCGCCGGCTTCCGCGACGGCCATTGGTCGGCCGGGCTCACGAACTGGGTCTGCTCGACGCCCTCGGCAAGCTGGCCGTGGAAGCTCGGCGGGCCCAGCTCGCCGTGCTGCAGGGCGAAGCCGGGGTCGGCAAGAACCGCATCGCCAACGAGGCAGCAGCCCTGCAGCGGGAGCGGCGAGGAGCCCTGGTGCTCGAGGGTCGCTGCGCCCCCTACGGCGAAGCGAATGTGTGGTGGCCCATCGCCGAGGCCCTGCGGGAGGCGCTCCAGATCGGCGGCGAGCTCCCGCTCGAAGCGGCTCGGTTGGCCATTCAGCACTGGCTGGTCGAACGGGATGTCGACGGCGACCATGCTCGCATGGTCCCTGCGCTTCTTCACGCCCTCGGGTATCGCACTCCACTGCGAGGTGGTGACCGAGAACGAAACCGGGCCGAGGTCTATTTCGCGGTGTCGACGCTGCTGGGCTCACAGCTGAACCGCACACCGATCGTCTTCGTGCTCTCCGACGCCGACTGGGCCTCCGACGCAGTGTGGGGTCTGTTGGAACGGCTGCTCAACGGGCACGCCGACCAGCCACTGTTCGTGATCATCACCAGCCGCGATGTCGAACTGCCTCCCGGCCTTCGCACCGGTGATTTCGGCAGCCTCACCTTCGAAGTGCTGCCGCTCGATCCGACCGCCACCGCCGAACTCATCCCGCACCTCGGGGTGTCGCTCACCGAACGAAACGCCCAGCGGTTGGTGGAGCGCTCGGGCGGCAACCCCTTCTTCCTAGAGGAATTGGTGGCCCTGATCGAGAGACGCTCGGCCGATGATCCCTCGCTCTCCGACGACGAGATCGTTGATCAGCTCATGACCGCCGAGGTCGAACAGCTTCCCGACACGCTGCGGGGCACGATCGCGGCCCGGCTCGATGGGCTCGACACCGGCGGACGCCTCCTCATCGACGAGGCAGCGGTTCTCGGGCGAGCCGGTCCGGTGGAAGGACTGGCCCGGATGGCCCTGGAAGCCCGCGGTGTCAGCCCGATCACCGAGGATCTCAACACCCTCATCGATGAAGGCCTGCTCGAGGTTCGCGACGGGCGATATCGGTTCCGATCAGATCTCGTGCGAGACGTTGCGTACGCCACTATCACTAAGACACTTCGGGCGCAACGTCATTACCAGATCGCCGACTATCTCGAGCGACGGGACGACGCAGCGATGCGCAACTCAGTCGTTGCCGCCATCGCCGATCATTACCGCCGATCGGCCCAGCTTGTGAACGAGATGGTCAGCGTGGCAGGTGTCGACCGGGCCACCGTGTTGGTCAAGGCGCTGAAG
>JABDJU010000191.1 GCA_013003325.1 Acidimicrobiales bacterium | reverse complement strand
ATCATCCACCTACCGTTGGCTTTGGTTGTCGGCGGCTCGGTTGCTGCGATGTTGGGAGCGGTCGTCGGAGCCCTGAAGGCCTACCGCGGCGCTCACGAAGTGATCACCACCATCATGTTCAACTTCGTCGCCGGCAATCTCACCGACTACCTCGTCAGCCGGGATGGCCCCTGGCACGACTCGACCGGGGGCGCGATCGCCCGCACTCCCCGCATCCAGGACTCGGCGGTCATCCCGACCGTCGGCGACATCCCTCTGGGCTTCTTCATCGCCTGCGGATTCGCCGTCGCCATCTGGTGGTTGCTCAACAAGACGACGTTCGGGTTCGAAATCATCACCACCGGTGCTAACAAACACGCCGCCCGCTACGCCGGCATCAGCGTCAATCGAATCATCATTCTCACTATGGCGATCGCCGCCTTCTTAGCCGGCATCGGCGGGGCGATTCAGAGCCAGGGGCTGTTCGGTCGCTTCGAGGCATCGAACAACGCCGGCCTCGGCTTCGACGGGATCACAATCGCCCTGTTGGCTCGGACCAATCCGATCGCAGTGATTCCGGCCGCCATCCTGATCGGCGGCCTGAACGCTTCGACGACGAGGCTCCAGCAGGATTTCCGGATCGAGCCCGAGGTGGTCAGTATCTTGCAAGCGATGATTCTGTTCTTCGTAGCGGCCCCGTCGGTTGTGCGGTGGCTGGTGCGGTGGCGGGGCTTGGATGACGCTGAGGAGATCCAGCTCACCGGAGGGTGGGGCGCGTGAGCCAGATCAAACCGCTTCCGCTCGCATTGGCTGCAGCCTCATTGATCGCCGCGGTGCTGCTGTACTCCTGGGACGGCCAACAGACCGAAGCGGTGGTCAGCCGCGCCGTGGTCGAAGCCGGCCCGCTTCTTCTTGGCGCCCTGTGCGGTCTGCTGTGTGAACGGTCTGGCGTCATCAATATCGGCATCGAGGGCATGATGCTCATGTCGGCCTTCGCCGGCTTCTTCATCGCCTCGTACTCGGGCTCCATCTGGTTTGGCATGGTGGGCGGGCTGGGGATGGCATCGCTCACCGGCCTGTTCCTGGCCTGGACATCGGTAACCCTCAAACAGGATCAGATCATCGCCGGCACGATCATCAATATCTTCGCGCTCGGGTTCACCAGCTTCTATTACGTTCAGGGTCGAACGATGGCCAGCATTCCCCGCTTCGCCATTCCCGGGTTGGCGGACCTGCCGCTGGTCGGACCGATGCTTTTCGACCACGGCATTCTCACATTCAGCGCCATGTTCATCGTGGTCGCGGTCCATCTGATGCTGTACCGCACCCGCTGGGGGCTACGTACTCGGGCAATCGGCGAGCACCCATCGGCTGCCGACACAGTCGGGGTCAACGTGATCACGTTGCGCTATCGCAATGTGATCATCGCCTCGCTGCTCGCCGGTGTGGCCGGTCTTCACCTGCTCCAGTCGGCTTCGAGTTTCCAGCGAGGCATGACCAACGGAAAGGGGTTCATCGCTCTCGCCGTGATGCTCTTCGGCCGGTACCGGCCCTTCGGTGCGATGGGTGCCGCGCTGTTGTTCGGCTTGTTGGGTGGGATACAGGCCCAGCTGCAGTTCAAGCAGGCGCTCGACATCCCGCCCCAATTCTTCGGCATGATTCCCTACCTGCTCACGATCATTGTGCTGGCGGCCGCCGGTCTGGCCGCTCGGCCGCCGGCCGCGGCCGGTACGCCGTACGAGGGGGCCTGAGGTGACCCAGCTGCTCGAAATGAGGGGGCTCACCAAGACCTTCGGTCCGGTGGTTGCATGCGACGGCGTGGATCTTTCGCTCGACAAGGGGGAGATCGTTGGCCTGCTGGGCGAGAACGGAGCGGGCAAGTCGACGCTGGTCAAAATGTTGTTCGGTATTTATGAGCCGGATAGCGGCGAGATCTACTTCGACGGTCAGAAAGCCGACATCGACGATCCGGGAGACGCCATCGCCCAGGGCATCGGCATGGTCCATCAGCACTTCCAGCTGGTACCGCCTCTCACCGTGGCGGAGAACATCATGCTCGGCGCTGAGACCGTGTCACACGCCGGCCCGGGAGCCGCAGTCGGGGTGATGAACATGGCCGAAGCCGAGGCCGAGGTGCGTGAGCTGTCCAATCGTTTCGGACTCGTGGTCGACCCGTCGGCTGTCGTCGAAGACCTCCCGGTCGGTATTCAACAGCGGGTGGAGATCCTCAAGGCGCTGAACCGCGGCGCCCGGCTGCTCATCCTCGACGAGCCGACCGCGGTTCTCACTCCCAAGGAGACCGATGAACTCCTGAAAGTCATGCGTTCGCTGGCCGAGACCGGAGTGGGCATCATCTTCATCACCCACAAGCTTCGGGAGGTGTTGGCGGTCACCGATCGGGTCACGGTGCTACGCGACGGCAAGTACATAGGTTCGGCGGTCACCGCCGACTCTTCACAGGAGAGCTTGGCCGAGATGATGGTCGGGCGCTCCGTCGTTTTGCGGGTCGACAAAGACGATGCCGAACCCGGTGAGCCGGTGCTCCAGGTCCGTGACCTGCGGGTGCGCGACGATCGCGGCTCCGACGCCGTCGAAGGGATGAGTTTCGAGGTCCGCAGCGGGGAGATTCTCGGCATCGCCGGTGTCGAGGGGAACGGTCAGCGTGAACTGGTCGAAGCGATCACCGGTATCCGCAAGTCGGAGGCAGGGTCGATCATCTTCGGTACAACCGACCTCACCAACGGCACACCCCGCGAGGTGAGCGAGTGGGGAGTGGCCCACATCCCCGAGGATCGGGAGAAAGACGGATTGGTCGACCGCTACAGCGTGGCTGACAACATGGTGCTGAACACGTACTTCAAGATGCCCTTCGCCAGCCGAGGTCTTCGGGTACAGGCAGCCATTCGCAAATGGGCCCGGCGCCTGATCGAGAAGTTCGACGTTCGGCCCCGAACGATCACGTCCCCGGTGTCGTCGCTGTCCGGCGGTAACAAACAAAAAGTCATCGTTGCCCGCGAACTGAGCGCGGAAAACAAGCTCATCGTGGCATCCCAGCCAACCCGAGGCGTCGATGTGGGATCGATCGAGTTCATTCACAATCAGTTGGTGCATCAACGCGACAAGGGGAAAGCGGTGCTCCTGGTCAGCGCTGAGCTAGATGAGATCCTGAGCCTGTCCGATCGGATCGCGGTCGTCTACGAAGGCGAAGTTGTTGCCACTCTCGACGGCGCCACGGCGACCCGCGAGGAAGTAGGCCTCTTGATGGCCGGTGGCTCAAGCTCGGCATGATCGCCGAGGGTTCGCGGCCACCGATCCGACTGATCGCTACCGATATCGATGGCACCATGCTTCGACGCGACGGCTCGCTCTCTCCGGCGGTCAAGCGGTCGCTCAAGGCCGCAGCTCACGCCGGCATCCACGTGGTCCCCACTACAGGTCGTCCGTTCGTGGTGGCCACCGATGTGATCGAATCACTCGAACACGACGACTACTGGATCTTCGCCAACGGTGCGATCACCTGGCACCACGGCCGGGCCGAGACCGTGCGCGGCTATTGGATGCAGCCCGACAGGGCGATCACGATGATCGAGCGAATCCGCACCTACCTGCCGGGGGCCAGTTTCGCCGTCGAGTTCGAAACGGACGCGATCTTCGAGCACGGTTTCGAACGGCTGGTGACGATCGTCGATGGTCTACACCTCGTGCCCGACGTGACGGGGGCGCTCGAGTCTCGAGTGCAGAAGATCCTCGTGTTCGATCACACCCGCACCGTCGACGATCTCTACCAGAGCGTCCAGGCCGCCATCGGCAACGATGGGGTTGCCACCTATTCCGGACTGGCCTTCGTTGAGGTCGCCGCCGACCTGGTCACAAAGGCGATGGCGGTCAGCGAATTGGCTGCCGACCTCGGGATCGATCGGTCCGAGGTGGCGAGCTTTGGCGACAATCACAACGACGTCTCGATGTTGGAGTGGGCCGGACGAGGCTACGCCATGGGCAATGCGACGACCGATGCCATGGCCGCCGCCGACTTCGTGATCGGGACGAACGAGGACGACGCCCTCGCCGCCCAGGTCTGGAATCTGATCGCCGAGCACGACACGATGGGAAACGGCACCGACCACTCGGTGTGAGGTCGACTGATGGAAGTTCCCAAGCCGCTCCGGGGTCTGCCCGGCTTGCTCGGCCGCCCGGTCTGGCGGGAAGCACGAAGCATCAGAGAGTTGCGCCAGCTCCGACAGAGTGCCTGGTGGCAAGGATATGGCATGCCAGAGGGGCTCGACCGGCCGGTGCTGCTGATCGCAGGATTTCTCGCCGGTCCCCGCACCATCGATGCACTGGACCACGTGCTGACGGTGGCGGGCTGGAGGGTCAGACAGGCCGATGTCGGCCGCAACGCCGGGCCCGCCTACCACGGGATCGAACACTGCGAGCGTGACCTGGCCGACCTCTACAAGGAATCGGGCATGAAGGTGCGGGTGATCGGCCACAGCCGAGGCGGGCAGTTCGCTCGCGTGCTGGCCGTGCGTCACCCCGAAATGGTCGAGCAGATCATCACCTTGGGCTCTCCGCTCCGGGTCAAATACCCGAACTACGCCGTGGTGAGACTTCCCGCCGAGGCCCTCGACCGGCTGTGGCGGACCGGGGTCTTCGGCGCAGTCGATCCGCACGAGGAAGAACGGGTTGACGAGCACCGGTATGTTCCCGTGCCCGAGGGCATCGATTTCGTCAGCATCTACTCCAGGACCGACGGCATTGTCGATTGGCGAACTTCGATCGATCCGCAGGCCGAATCGATCGAGGTGAACGCCTCCCACGCCGGACTCCCCAACAGCATGGCCGGGGTCGGTGCGGTGGCCGCCGCTTTGGCTCGCCGCTGACACGCGCGGCGGTGGAACAGTTAGCTAGCGTCTGACCGTGGCTGAATTGCAGTTCTTCTTCGGGACGATGGGGTCAGGCAAGTCGACCCAGGCTCTGCAGGTCCATTACAACCTGGGTGAGCGCGGGCTGCGATGCATGTTGTTGACCCAGCTCGACCGCACCGACGGGGTCGTGTCGAGCCGGCTCGGAATTCAAGCGGAAGCGGTCGTGATCAGCCCCACCGTAGACCTGTACCGACTGATCGCCGCT
>JABDJU010000186.1 GCA_013003325.1 Acidimicrobiales bacterium | reverse complement strand
CTGGCCACTTCCGGATCGCCGGAGTAGGCAAGCAGGGAGCGCCACAATCGGTCGTGGATGCGTCGGTAGGACGCCTCAGCTTTGCCCAAAACCATCGTGTTCACGACAATAGAGGAGCGATGCCGCCCCGAATCGTTAACAATGTGTCAATCAAATTCTAGCGAGTTTCGATTTGGCCTGTTCCGGAGCGCGCCGCGTCGGCCATCATGGCGTTCACAGCGAGGGGCATCGACGTCATGTTGTCTATGGGGGACACTGCGAGTGTTCCTGCCGTGGTCGCGAACGGGCGTGAGACGTGTGGGACCTGGGTCGTACGAGACGCTTGGATCGTGGTGTGGGGCGACGGAGTCGCCGGCTTTGTCAATTGAAGAGTGTTGGTCCTGCGCCTCGGCGGTGTTTGCATTCTACGATGTCGCTGGGCAGGGAAATCAGGGCAGAAGGCTGGTGTGTGCGAGGGTGGACCGCACGACCGTGAAGTGTCGACGGTCGAGCGTGGCGATCTCAGTGATACCGAGTCGTTCTGCTGTCACGATGACTGATGCATCGGCTGTGCCAAGGGGCAGTTCTCGGTACTGTGCTACGAGTTCAGCCATTCGCATCCAGTCGCTTGCGTGGACGGCTTCAGCGAAGAGGTTGCCTGCTGCAAAATCACCGAGAAACCGGACTTCGACATCTGCTCCCAGACGGGTGCCGATGAGGTAGGCGACTTCGGTGATGACGAGAGTGGGGACGATGAGCGGTCCTCGGTGAGTCTCAAGGAGTTCGAGGCAGGCGGCGTGGTGGCGGTCGTCGCTGTCGACGTATGCGTAGAGTGGCCCGGCATCTACGATCAGGGCGACGGCTGCACCTCGTTGGCGAGTATTTCTTCGATTCGTTCGGAGATGTCGTTGTGGCCGCTCGCTCCGGCCCCGGCTGCGAGCAGACGCCGTCGGCTTGATTGGGTGCCGAGGAAAGTTTCGATCGCTTCTCGGGTTAGTTCTGAAACGGTGCTGCCGCGTCGTTCGGCTTCGTGTCGAAGGCGTGCGTCCAGTTCGTCAGGGAGTTTCACGGTCGTTCGCTGCATGTATGCCAGCATACTTCAGAAGGGAGGGAAGCCGAAAGGGTAACGCAAATTCCCGCGGATCTGAATGGCTCCTCCCACCACTAGTCGTCCTGCCGTAGTCCGCTCCCCCGCCGGCGACCACTGAGCGTCGGACTGACATGCGGTGTCGATTTCGCTGTCGTTGTGACAGTTTTCTCGATTCCGGCAGGTAGAGAATTTTGGCTCACGTACGGCACGCCGAAAGCGCGCGGCGTTTATGGATTCAGATCCATTTCAGCTAGTGCAGCCACACTTCACGCTTATGCGTAGTAAATGGACCCCACCCATCATTCTCGCGGCTGCAGTCGGGCTTCTCGCTGCAGCCTGCAGCGGCCAGTCCTCGGCCACCGGAACCGGTGTCGCAAGCCTCCAAGACGAAGCCGGCACGCCACTGGGTGATGCTGCCGCAGCGGAGACTCTGGAAGCCGCTGAATCCGAACTCAGCCCCGAGGACGCGGCATTGGCCTTTTCAGCCTGCATGCGGAACGAAGGCGTCGACTTCCCCGATCTGGCTGTAGATGCCGATGGCCGGCTCAACCTGCGGTCTGGATTTGAAGGCGTCGACCAACAAGACGAAGCGGTGCTGACCGCACTGGAAACATGCCGCCCTCTCATAGAAGAAGCCGGATTCGGCGGCGGACAACGAGCTTCAATAGGCGAGAACGTAGAGATCCAAGATGCGCTCGTGAGTTTCAGCGCTTGCGTTCGTGATGCTGGGTATGACGTGGGCGACGTTCAACTGGGCGGACCGGGTGGTGCCAATCAGCCGCCACCCGAAGCAGCGGCTGATCCCGATGCCGCCGACGACGCTGCCCCTCGAGGGCAGGGTGAGCGACAAGGCGGTTTCGGAAATCGAAACGAACGCTTCGCTACACAGCTTGGACTGGACTACGAAGACCCCGACGTTGCTGCGGTCGTTGATGAGTGCGCAATCATCATCGAAGAGGCCTTCACTGCAGCCGGAGTGGGTCAGGGCGGACGTCTGTGAGCGCGCCGTCGCTCGCCTCCCCCGGCCGCCGATGGCCCTTGGTACTAGTAGGCGCTGCGGTTGGGGCCGTCGGGGTTTTGGTCGCCCAGCAGCTGGCTCCGGCGGACGCCACTCGAGCGAACGTCATTCAGACGGTCGAGCTTGCAACCGCTGAGGTTACAACAGCCGACCTTGTCGAAGAGGTCGAGTGGGCGGGCGAAGTGGCCTACGCCGACAAGACGGTGATGTCCGGTGCGGGCGGAATCGTCACTGCCACAACGCCGGCCGGGACCGTAGTCGAGCGGGGCGACATCTTGGTGGAGATCAACGCTCGTCCGGTGATTCTCTTCTATGGCAAGACACCCACCTACCGGTCAATCCAACTGTACGACCAAGGTCCTGACGTCCTGGTACTGGAAACCAACCTTGTCGAATTGGGCTTTGATCCAGACGGTACGGTGACCGTCGACGAGGAGTTCACCTACTACACCGAACTGATGGTGATGCGCTGGCAAGAGGCCTTGGGTATCGAAGCCACTGGAACCGTTGAAGCCTCGTATGTGCTCGTACAAGAAGGAGCCGCACTCCTTCTCGACGAACCGCTCGTCGGGACCCAGGCGACCGGAGACCTCCTAACGCTGGCACCGCAGGCCGACCTCACGATCACCGTTCCAGTTGATGTGGCCGAAGCGGACGAGTTCGCTATCAACGACCCCGCGACCGTGATCCTGTCCGACGACACCGAGCGAACGGGTTCGGTGACCAAGGTCGGCACCGAAGTCACCACCGACCAGAACGGTTCGACCGTCGACGTAATAGTCGCTCTCAGCGATGGAAACGGTGACCTGTTGGAAGGCACTGTCACCGTTCGAACATTCGGCCAAGAGATCCGCGATGCCACCGTCGTCCCGACGCGAGCTTTGGTGGCCCTCGCCGAAGGTGGGTTCGCAGTTGAGAAAGTCACCGGAACCGGCACAACTGAGCTGATCGGTATCGAAATCGGTGCATTCGATGGCGGAGTGGTCGAGGTAGTCACTGGAAGCATCGAACCCGGCGATGAAGTGATGGTCCCACAATGACAAGCGCCGGGCTGCCTGCCGCACTCGAACTGATCGACGTTGTGAAGGAATACCCGGGACTCCCCCCGGTGCGGGCGCTCGATGGCGTATCGGTCAGAATCGACCCCGGTGAATTGCTAGCAATCGTTGGTCCGTCGGGGTCGGGCAAGTCCACGATGCTCAATGTGATGGGCACGCTCGATCTCCCGACCTCTGGCTCGGTTCAGATCGACGGTCGGGAGGTGTCAAACTTCTCCGAGCGGAAGCTCTCAGCTGTGCGCTCTCATCTGATCGGCTTTGTGTTTCAGTCCTTCTTCTTGTTGGATGGAATCACCGCAGTCGACAACGTCGCAAACGGGCTTTTATACAGCGGTGTGAGCTCACGGATTCGCCGACAACGGGCCGCGGCCGCGCTCGAAACCGTGGGCTTGAGCCATCGACTCAACCATGTGCCAAACCAGATGTCGGGCGGTGAACGCCAGAGGGTCGCGATCGCTCGGGCGATCGTGAACGAGCCGTCGATCATCCTGGCCGACGAACCCACCGGCAACCTCGACACCGCATCGTCGGAGACCGTGATGGGCTTGCTTCGTGATCTGAACGATGCTGGCAGCACCATCGTGGTTATTACCCATGACAAGGACGTTGCGGCCGCCCTCCCGCGACAAGTGGCCTTCCGTGACGGACGGGTCGAGCTCGATAGTGCACTGGCGGGCGCTCGATGACGGCCATTCTCGACACCGAGCAAACACAGAAAGCATCGGCCACCCCGCCCACGAAGCTGCCTCCCAGCCGACTGCTCCTTATTGATGTGCTCTCCGTCGGCAGCAGTGGGCTGCGGTCTCGAAAGATGCGGACGGCGTTGTCCGCGCTTGGAATCATGATCGGGATCGCCGCCATGGTCGGTGTGCTTGGGCTTTCCGAATCCAGTCAGGCAGACCTACGCAAGCAGATCGAAGCCTTGGGCACCAACCTGCTGACAGTGTCGCCAGGTAGCGGCTTCGGCGGCGGCGACGGCGTTCTGCCCGAGGAAGCGGCGGCCAAGATCAGCCGTATCGGGCCCGTTGAGATCACAGCCGACGTGGTGACGCTCGAGCAAAGTGTGCTTCGCAACAACCTGGTGAACGCCAATGAAACGAGCGGTCTGTCGGTTGTTGCCGCCGACGAAAACTTGTTGTCCACCCTCAACGGAGCTCTATCCGCCGGCATCTGGCTGGACGAGGCGACCGCAGCAACACCGAACGTCGTCCTCGGTTCGGTTGCGGCCGAGCGGCACGGGATCATCGACGTCTCCGGAGGTATTCAGCTCTACATCGGTGACGAGTGGTTCACGGTCATTGGAATTCTCGAACCGTTTCCGTTGGCCGCCGACCTCGACCGGTCGGTCCTCATCGGGCAACCGGTTGCGTCGGAACTGTTCGAGGTCGAACTGAACCCCTCGATTGTGTACGTTCGCACCGACCCGAGCTTTGTGGACGACGTTCGAGCCGTGCTCCCGGCTACTGCCGACCCCGCAACCCCTGAAGAGGTGGAGGCGTCCCGTCCGTCGGAGCTTCTCGAAACCCAGAATGCAATCGAAGACTCCTTCACTAACCTTTTCCTCGGGCTAGGTGCGGTTTCGCTTCTGGTCGGCGGCGTAGGTATCGCCAATGTGATGGTCATCGCTGTCATCGAGCGTCGTAACGAGATCGGGCTCCGACGGGCTCTCGGCGCTACCCGCGCCCATATCCGTCGGCAGTTTCTCACCGAGTCTCTCCTCTTGTCGCTTATCGGCGGAATCGGTGGCGTCGCACTGGGCATCTTCGTGACGTGGATATACGCCCGCTCCCAGGGATGGGATGTCGTGGTGCCAACCCTCGCTGTCGTCGGCGGAATGGTTGCGGCCTTGGCCATCGGCGGAGTCGCCGGTTTGTATCCCGCAATGCGAGCCGCCCGCCTCGCACCAACCGAAGCGCTGAGGGCCGCCTAATGCACGAGTTCGACGAACAGCCAAGCCGGCTTGGCCGACTCAGAATCCCCCTCTTGGCCACCTCCGCTGCCGTTGCCATCGTTGGCTGGCTGGTGTTCAATCCCCCTTCCCTCTTCGACGGACCGGTTGAGGAGGTTCGCGTTCCACGCGACACCGGTGAGATTCGGGTCGCAAGCCTGAGCGAGTCCTTCGATGCCGAGGGCACGCTCGAACCCGAGCTCGAATGGACCGTCGTTCATCCCAGCGCTGGAACGATCACCAAGATCACCAGCTCGGCTTCTCCAATCGCCACCGGTTCGGTGCTGTACCGGGTCGATAACGTGCCGACGACAGCGATCGTTGGATCGGTTCCCGCCTACCGCACGATGACCGTTGACTCTGTTGGAACCGACGTGCTTCAGCTTGAGGAAGCGCTGGTGGAGCTGGGGTACGACAGCCTCAACGTGCTCAGCATCGACCAGACCTACACCACCTACACGGCATCACTGGTCGAACTGTGGCAGGAAGATCTGGGCATGGACCCAACTGGCACCGTGGACTACGGCACTGTCGTGTTCATCCCCGGCAATCTGGCGGTCGGTGAAGTGATGCTGAGTACCGGCGACATGGCCAGCGGCGGGACCCTGATGACGCTCGAGAGCACCGACCAAATGGTTCGCTTCGACATCGATGTGACCGAGCTCCACTCACTTCCGGTGGGTTCTACGGTTTCGGTTCGCCTGCCTGACAATTCCACCTTCGAAGCCGTTGTTACCGACAGAGTCAACGCCGGGTCAGGGCTGTGGACCGTTCATGCCAGGCCGGCGGAGCCGTTGGATCAAACCACGCCTGTCGATGTTTCATGGACCGTCGACCTCGCATCGGACGCAGTCGTGGTGTCGGCCGGTGCGATTCGGCGACTCGACAACGGGACCTTCGTGGTCGAGGTCGTGCACTCCTCCGACCTTGACACAGAGTTTGTTCCCGTTGAGCTCGGCATACAGTCCGGTTCGTCGGTGGAGCTCACGAGCGGTCCGGCCGTCGGCACAGCGGTTGTCGAGCCGTAGGACTGTCGATT
>JABDJU010000165.1 GCA_013003325.1 Acidimicrobiales bacterium | reverse complement strand
CCGGTGGATCGATGCTCTATGGAGCGGTGGGTCGGACCGATCTGATCTCACCGGAGGCAACCGACAGCTTGACCCGTTCGCAGTACCGATCCGCTCACCGGCTGGCCGAGATGCTGCCCGACGACGCCAGAATCTATCCAACCCACGGCTTCGGGAGCTTCTGCGCCTCGGCCGCAGGCGAGGGAGAATCGGATGGGACCCTCGGTACCGAACGCAAGATCAATGTGGCCTTCACCGCCAGCGACGAGGACACGTTTGTGGAGAGGCTGGTGGCAGGCCTCGACTCCTACCCCCGTTACTACGCCCATATGGGCCCACTCAACCTGGCCGGGGGAGTGGCGATCGACCTTTCCCCGCCGGCCGAGGTGGATCCGGTAGAACTGGCCCGCCGCATCCACCGGGGCGAATGGGTGGTGGACCTCCGCTCTCGTGTCGACTTCGCCGCATCTCACATCTCAGGCACCATCGGCATCGAGATGGACGACGGATTCTCCACCTATCTCGCGTGGCTCTTGCCGTGGGGAATGCCACTCACGTTGCTGGCTGACAACCCCGACCACATCACAGAGGCCCAGCGACAGCTGGTACGGGTCGGAATCGATCGACTGAGCGGCGCTGTTCACGGTCCGCCCGATCGTTGGGTCCCCGACGCGGAACGCTCCAGTTATCGGGTGCTCAGCTTCGCCGGCCTCGCAGACGAACCCGATCTGCCGGTGCTCGATGTCCGCCTGCAGAACGAATTCGCCGAAGGACACATCGAAGGGGCGGTGAACATCCCGCTCGGGGACCTTCTGATGCGACTCCACGAGGTGCCTGAGGTCGAGCTTGCCGTGCACTGCCGCAGTGGCTACCGGGCCAGCGTCGCCACCTCGCTGCTCGATCGAGCTGGCCACAAGGTTGTGCTCATCGATGACATGTTCGACAACGCAACTCGCAGTGGTCGTCGCGTTCAGTAGTGGGATTGCGGCGTTTCGGTTCTCACCTTCTCGTCGTTCGGATCCCGAAATCGACTTCGGTGTTTACGACCTGATCTGACGGGGTAGACCACAATTCTCTGGCAATTGCCTGTGTTGCGGTTGCGAGGGAGCCCCTCGGCGGCCCGGATTGAGGCCAGCCGAAGGAAGATCATTCCTCATTCAGCGAAGGAGCCGACATGTCAACCGACAAGACCGTTGCCAAGAACCTCATCAACACCCTCGAAGACGGCACGAAGGGGTTCGCCGACGCAGCAGACAAGCTGTCGGATCTGGGCCGGCCCGATCTTGCAGCCCAGTTTCGCCGATTCGCTGAGCAGCGAGCGGGATTCTCGATCGATCTCGAAAACCTCGCAGCTATCTACGGCGACGACATCGACGAGGACGGAACGCTGCTTGGCGCCGCCCATCGTGGATGGATGACGTTGAAGGACGCACTCGCTGGATCCGATCCCGACGGTGTGCTGTCGGCTGCCGAGCAGGGCGAAAGCTATGCGATCGCTCAATACGAACGGGCGTTGCAGGAGGAGATCTCGGACGGTCTGCGGCGGATGTTGGAAGGCCAGTTCGCCCACGTACGGGCGGCTCACAGCGCCGTGCACGCCTTGAAGACAATGGTGTGATGGAGCACATGGCGACCCAGTCCGAGGTGCTCGCGAACCTCGAGGCCGACGGTTACACCGCGAACCTGCGAATCGACGATGACGGTTCGATCGTCTCCAGCGGACTCAGATGGGACCCGGCGGACGTCGTTGTCGACTCCACCGCTCGTTTTGAGGGCATGAGTAACCCCGACGACGAAGCCATTCTCTGTGCCATCACCGGACCGAGCGGTCGTCGGGGCACTCTCCTGCTGCCATATGGCCCAGATCTCACTGCCCAACAGGCCGAAACGGTTCGAGCCCTCGCCGGCCGCTGATCGAGGTTCTCACCACCCGCCTGGCGTAGCCCGACTCGAGCCTGGCACGGCTGGTGAAGTCAGCCAGTGGGCCTTGTTGCGTTGGAAGTCCGCGATTCGGTTCGACACGGGATGGGGATCAACCTAGGGTGACTGGAATCGTGCTTGTGGCACCCCGGTGTCCAGCCGATACGGCAGGTTTTTAATGGCGATTGTTCTTGACGAATGTTCAAGAACAAAGACAGGGGAGCAAAATGGCAAATCAAACTGGTGCGCGTTCGACGCGTGCGGCGGTCGTCTTGATCGTGACAATTGCACTGGCGGCGACGGCCCTTGTGAGCCCGGCTGCGGCGAAGTCCGACAAGCCGGCCCCGCCCGGGAAGGCTGACCCGCCCGGGCAGCTCATTGATCTCCAGTTGCTTGGGATCAACGACTACCACGGCCACATCACCGACGACACCGCTGGCTTCGTCAGCTTCCCGGACCGTTGGGGCGGCGGGGAGTACCTCTCGTCGAAACTCAACGAACTTCGTGAAGGCAACAAGTACAGCCTCACGGTCGCGGCCGGAGATCTCATCGGCGGTTCTCCGGCGTTCTCTGGACTCTTCCACGACGAACCATCAGTCGAGTCGCTGAACGTGATGGAGCTCGACGTCTCGGGAGTCGGTAACCACGAATTCGACGAAGGCGTCACCGAGTTGCTCCGGATGCAGAATGGCGGGTGTCATCCGGTGGATGGCTGTTACTTCCCGGGTGATCCGTATTCCGGCGCCGACTTCCAGTGGCTCGCTGCCAACGTCGTGGACGAAGACGGCGAAACTCCGCTCCCGCCGTACTGGATCGAGCGAGTGCAGAACGTCAAGGTCGGTTTCATCGGCATGACTCTCGAAGCCACGGACACACTGGTCGCGGCAGCCGGGATAGTGGGTTATGACTTCCTCGACGAGGTCGAGACTGCCAATGCTCTGGTCCCCGAGCTACAGGCTCAGGGTGTCGAAGCAATCATCGTTCTGCTTCACGAGGGTGGGTCCCAGACTCCGCCTCCGGGCGATGTCGACGCATGCGTTGGTATCAGCGGACCGGTCGTTGCGATCCACGAGGCATTGGACCCGGCGATCGATGTCATGATCACCGGGCACACCCATCTGCCGTACAATTGCTCGCTCCTCGATTCTGCGGGCCAGCCCCGCATAGTCACGAGCGCCTACTCGTTCGGCCGTGTGGTCACCGAGGTGGATCTTGTGCTCGACAAGCGGACCAAGGACGTTCGCCGTGACCTCAGCACCTCGACCAACCACTTGGTGCTCCAGAACGACATCACACCCGATCCGGCCATCACCACCGTCATCGAGAAGTGGCAGCCTTTGTTCGACGAGATCGGTCTCGAGGTCATCGGGTCGGTGTCGGCCGACATCAATCGAGGTGGCACGCCTCCGGGCAGCGATCGCGGTGTCGAATCGGCGGCTGGCAACTTGGTCGCTGACGCACAGC
>JABDJU010000147.1 GCA_013003325.1 Acidimicrobiales bacterium | reverse complement strand
GCTGACGGCTGCCACCGGTGGGTACGGCGGGGCGGCGTTGCGCGGTGGTTCAGCGCTACGACTGGCGGGCCGGGTCGACGACGTACGCCACATTCGGTATTGGGCCGGCACTCGGCTCGAGTCAGCGCGGCTGACGGCTCGGTTGAAGTCGGCGGAGCTTGGTTCGGTTGATCTCGGTCTGCCGAATACGGACGACCTTGCCCGCCTGCGCGTGGCGATCGGCGAGCAGCTGGACCGGGTGGCCGATGGCGCTCGCATCACGTTCGGCCTAGACGGTCCCCACCTGGCCGGTGTCTATCTGGCCCGAGGTGTCGACGATCTACCGACCCGAACCCAGTGGCCGCTCGGAGGCGGGTCGGTGCCGCCATCGCTGCCACCCAACGTTGCAGCTACCAAGGCCGCCAACGCGCTGCGCGACTGGCAGTCACCGGTCATCCGCATCGGCGATCGCGTCATCACGATTCCCAAGGAACGCATGATCCACATCCTCACACGCCACCACCCCGACTTCTGGGAGGGAACAGTGAGGTCTCGCCAGTCGTTCCTGCCCAAATCGTGGACGGTCGACGACATCGAGGCTGCGATAAGACATGCGCTCTCCGAGAACCGCGAGAGAGTCCTTCATCGGAGTGAGGGCAAGCCGGTGGACCTTCACGGAACGATTAATGGACGTGCGTACAGTGGCGTCGTGCAGGACGGGGTAGTTCAACAGTTCTACTTGGAGTGAGAATGACAGTCGACTTCAACACCTTGGTGGGGCATGACAGCCCACGTCCGCTTGACGAAGCGGAGACAGTCGTTCGTCGCGTCACGATGGTCCCAGGATCGGTGATTTTGAGGATCGGAGAAACGAGCGTCCTAGATCACTCCTATGCCGATGACATCGATCACCTCTGGATCAGCTTTGTCAGTGGAGCTGACGATGTCTTGCGATCGGGCAGCGGCTACATCTTCTGGCCGGACCAGCCGACCAAGCTCCACTTCGACACGTTCGAGTCGGGTTCGACTCCGTATCTGAAGATGTGGGTCGAAATGGCTCGGGAGCCGGTCGAAGGGCGTGAGGCGTATGCGCCGGCGGCGGAGTTCTTCAGCGCCCTCGCCGAGGCGGCCATCGAGTTCTTCGACAAGTACGAGTCGCTCGAGCCGGCGTTCGCCGACGACTTCGCCTACTCGCGACAGTTGATCGAAGCCTGGTTCGATCAGGGCCTGGTGCCGCGACGATGGCGGTGAGACGGACGATCCTTGTTTCGGGCCGGGTGCAGGGCGTCGGGTTTCGGGCGTCGTGTTTCCGGGAGGCACGGCGGCTCGGGGTGGTCGGTTGGGTGCGGAACCTGCCGAACCGGTCGGTCGAGGTGATCGCCGAAGGCGAGCTCGAACAGGTGGAGGCTCTCATCGCGTGGTGCAAGGTCGGGCCGTCGTTCTCCAAGGTCGAGTCGGTGCAGGTCGACGAAGAGCACCCGCAAGGCGAGCGGAGCTTCGAGATCAAACTCTGACGGACCCTTGACCGTTCGGGAAGGGTTAGAGGGTGATGGTGCCGCAGTGGAGGTGGTCGGCGTTGTAGCGATCGAGGCTGGCCCACTTGCTCAACGCGTCGAACTCGGACGAGTCGATCAGGTCGTGATCTCGCAGAATCCGGGGCGCAAGTTTGTGAATCGCCCGCTCGGTTCCGTCGTCAACGCGAAGGCAGAGGCCGTGCCCGGAACCTCTCACACCACATACAAACACTCCTTCAGCCCCCATTTTGGTGAAGACCCGACCACCGGTCGCCCGGATCAGGTCGGTGTCGAAGCGCTCGATCTCGCCGCCAATCATCTCGGGTCGGGCCGCCGCCGCGGCGGTGATCCTGTCGGAGGCGGCGGCCCGCTCGGCGCAAAGTCCCGCGGGATTCGTGAGACGGGCCAGACCGAGAGCCAATGCATGAAGCGGCATCCGGAAGGTGGGAGCGCTGCACCCATCGATGCCGTCGGTGAGGTCGGCTCCGGTCATGTCGGCCACGGCGGCCCGCACCGCCCGCTGCGTCTGCGACGACGGTGACAGGTAGTCGGCGGGGGCTTCGCCACGATGCAGCGCGGTGAGCAACATGGCAGCGTGTTTGCCCGAGCAGCCGTGATAGGAGCGGCGCCGTTGGCCTGTGGCGCCCTGAAACCACTGGGTACTCGCCCCACAGCGCAGCTGGTCCTCACTCAAACCACCCTTGTGGAGCATCGTGGCCACGGTCCGCAAGTGGGGTGGCTCGGAACTGTGCGACGCACACGCGATCGCCAGCTCCGCCTCGGTGAAATCGAAGGCATCGGCGGCGCCGCTCTCCACAACCGGCAAGGCTTGCAGCCCTTTCATGGCGCTGCGGGCGAAGATCTGCTGAGTCGGATCCCCGGCAGCATCAACCACGTCGAATCCACCGTCGGAACCAAGCCGGACGAGCGCCCAGGCGCCTCGATGCACGCTCTCGGTGTGCCCTGCTCTATCGAGCGTCGCGATGATCGGGTTGTCGAGGTTCACCGCAGGAACTGCCTCATAGCTTGGTGGCGTGGAGTGAGAAGAGTGCTGGGATCTGAGATCTGAGTGGTTCCGGAAGATACCAAAGGTCGCCCTCCCGCGTGCAGCTCGGAACGAACTGCCACGGAACCCCTGAATGCTCGTCCATCCGGTCGATGCGCATGCCGGCCCCCACCAGCGCGTTCACGATGTCGGCTATCGAATGGTTCCACTCGTGATGCCTGGTGTTTCTGATGCCCACACTGTCGGGATCGTCGGTGTAGGTGGTGTCCTCGTCCCAACTCAATGGCTCGTCGACGGTATAGCTGTAGTTGAAGTGAGGCCTGATCTCGCCGTCGATCTCTTCGAACACGAAGAGGACGGGATGGGTGTCACGGATGTAGAAGCGACCGCCGGACGCGAGCAGCCCGCTCACCGCGTCAGCCCATCGCACGATGTCGTGCAGCCAGCAGATCGTTCCGACGCTGGTGTACACCAGATCGACCGTTTCACCGATCGCGGCGGGAGCGTCGTAGACGCTGGCCTCCACAAAGCGGGCTTTGCTGCCGCTCGTCTCGGCGACTTCGCGGGCCACCTCGATGGCGTCGGAGGCGAAGTCGAGCCCGACCACCGAGGCTGCTCCCAGTCGTTCCAGCGAAATGGTGTCGGTGCCGATGTGGCACTGCAGGTGAGCGATCGAGAACCCCTCGAAGGAGCCGAACTGCTGCTGGTCGAACCGCACCACCGGGCTGATGCAGGTCGGGTCGGTCCGGTACTGATCGAGCCGGTACAGCTCGGATCGAGCGTGAACTCGGGCCCGGTCGTTCCAGTTGGCTCGATTATCGGCGTAGAACTGTTCGACGCTCACCCGACCAGTGTGCCCCAGTGGCGTTGACTCGGCTGTGAGATCAGACAGCGACCGGGTGCGGTTCGAACTCTAAGCGGCCGTGGTCGATGTGCGGTAGCACGTAGCGGCTGAACAGGTCGCACTCGGCAGCGTGGGGGTATCCGCTGAGAATGAAGGCCTCGATGCCGGCGTCGGCCAGTTCGTGCAGTTTGGCCAGCACCTGGTCGGGGTCGCCCACGATTGCGGCGCCGGCGCCGGATCGGGCCCGACCGACACCGGTCCACAGG
>JABDJU010000127.1 GCA_013003325.1 Acidimicrobiales bacterium | reverse complement strand
GCCCTCGGCACACACGACGACCGTGGCCGCGGTCGTGCCCGACTTGGCCCTCAGCGCCTCCCACGGCTGGGATGTGGCAGCGGAGTACATCACCGACAGAAGGTCACCCTCGAGCAGAGGCAGCAGGACCTGGGCCTCAGGATCACCAAAACGACAGTTGTATTCGATCAGTCGAGGCCCGGCGTCGGTGAGCATGATCCCGGCATACACCACACCGATGTAGGGCGTGCCCTCCTCGGCCATGCCCGCCTGCACCGGGATGAGAAACGTGTTGATCAAGGTTTCGACGTAAATCGGATCAAGCCCCGGAACCGGGGCGAAGGCCCCCATCCCGCCCGTGTTCAGGCCGGTGTCGCCTTCGCCGACCCGTTTGTGGTCCTGGACGGTGAGCCCACCCAGCGGATCGATCTGGTCGGCCGAGCAAATCCCGAAAAGGCTCAGCTCCTCGCCGATCAGCTTCTCCTCGAGCACGATCGTGCGCCCGCTCTCGCCCATGAGACCCTGGGACAGCAGCTCGAGGATGGCGCTCTCGGCTTCGAGACGATCGTCGGGGACGATCACTCCCTTTCCGCCGGCGAGTCCGTCGGCCTTGACCACGACATCGAAGGCTTGGTCGGCCAACCACGCTAACGCAG
Organism: Acidimicrobiales bacterium; assembly: GCA_013003325.1. Classification (GTDB taxonomy): domain Bacteria; phylum Actinomycetota; class Acidimicrobiia; order Acidimicrobiales; family SZUA-35; genus JABDIY01. Next base: position 10,885 of record JABDJU010000127.1, on the reverse strand, counting down.
CGTCGGCATCGGAGAAGGTGGCGTTGACCGGGCCGGGAATGCCGTGGCGGGCGGCAAACGCCCGGGCGAAGCTCTTCGACCCCTCCAGTTGTGCGGCTGCCGCCGAAGGCCCAAAGCAGTTGATCCCGTGTTGGTTGAGCTGGTCGGCCAGGCCGTCGACCAATGGCTGCTCTGGCCCGACCACCACCAGATCGATGGCTCGTTCCGAACAGAATGCGACAACCTCATTGAAGTCGGCGACGTCGAAGGCCACGTTGTACTGGCGGGTTCCCGGGTTGCCCGGCGCCACGAACAGGTCGCGCAACCGCGGCGACTCGGCGATCGTGTTGGCCAGGGCGTGCTCCCGCCCCCCGGATCCGATGAGGAGTACATCGAGCAGGCCCATATCTCGACCCGTGCTGGCCTCCTGCCCTCCGGCCGGTTCGGGCTCGGTTTCGATCACCGTGTCGGGCGGGGCCGAACCGGGAACGACCAGGGTGTCCGGCAGTTCGAGATCGGAGTCGAGATCGGTGCCGACCACGGGGTCGTGCTGCGGCTGCTCCGCGGTCACCCCAGCACCCCGTCAAAACGCTGTTTGGTGTTGGCCAAGCTGAGCTGGACCGGCACCGGATAGTCGCCGGTGAAGCAGGCGTTGCAGTAGCCGTGATGGTCGCTCTCGGACTTTTCATCATCCCGAGGCCCGATTGCGGTCATCATCCGATCCACGCTGATGAACCCGAGGGAATCAGCACCGATGTGGGCGGCGATCTCTGGAACGCCGAGCTGGTGCGCGATCAGCTGGTCATAGGAACCCATGTCGACACCGAAGAAACAAGGGTGGGCGATCGGAGGGCAGGTGATCCGCACGTGCACCTCAGTTGCCCCGGCGTCGCGCACCAGTCGAACCAGCGGACCGCTGGTCGTACCCCTGACGATCGAGTCGTCGACCATCACGACCCGCTTGCCGTACAGGTTCTCCTCGAGGGTCATGAACTTCAGCGCCACCCCTTGGCGGCGCAACTCGTCGGTCGGCTCGATGAAGGTTCGCCCTATGTATCGGTTCTTCACGAAGCCCTCGTTGTAGGTGATGCCCGACACCGCGGCATAGCCGATCGCGGCCGGCATCGATGAGTCCGGTACCGGGATCACCACGTCGGCTTCGACCGGATGTTCCCGGGCCAGCTCCTCTCCGAGGCGCTGACGAACACCGTGGACGCTCTTGCCATCCCACACCGCATCCGGCCGGGAGAAATAGATGTGTTCGAATGTGCACTTGGCCTGACGCTGCTTTGGTTTGACTGCTTGGAAGCTCTTCATGAGAGGGCCCTGCATCACTACCACCTCGCCCGGATCTATCTCTCTGATCTTCTCGCAACCCAATGTGCGCAGAGCTCCGGTCTCCGATGCGACCACGTGGCCTCCCGACGGGAGTTTGCCGACGCTGAGCGGGCGGAAGCCCCAGGGGTCACGACAGGCCACCACCTTGGTTCCGGCGATGAGGGCCAGAGAGAAGGCACCCTCCCACTTGGGGATGGTGTTGGCCAGCCGTTCCTCCCAGGAGTCACCTTCGGCAGCAGCCAACATCAGGCTGATCACCTCGGTGTCGGATGAGCTCAGTAGGCCAGCCCCTCGGGCCAAGAGCTGCTCCCGTAGCCGGTCGGCGTTGGTGACGTTGCCGTTGTGGGCCACCCCCAGCGGCCCGTGGAGAGTCTCCACCACGAAGGGCTGCACGTTGCGCTCGTTGTTGCCACCGGTGGTGGAGTATCGGGTATGTCCGATCGCCATCGAACCCACGAGCGGATCGAGCACTCCCGGACCGAAGACCGAACTCACAAGGCCTTGGGCTTTGTGAACGCGCACGGCCCGCCCGTCGCTCACCGCAATGCCAGCCGCCTCCTGACCCCGGTGCTGCAGGGCGTGGAGCCCGAAGAATGCGGCACGAGCAGCATCGCCGCTGGGAAGCGACACGCCGAGGACGCCGCATTCCTCTTTTGGCTGATCGGTTTCGAACATGGTGGGTGCCTTCGCGGTTTGATTCAGCGGATTCGGGGTGGAGTCACGTGACGGGTTCGGCCACCTCGGCCGACGAAGCCACGTTGGGGAACACGGATGCGAGGTTGGCTCGGATGCGCTCCTCGGCCGGCTGCTCACCGGGAACGAACGTGAGGCCGGTGAGTCGCTCATACAGTTGTACGTAGCGGGCTGATGCCGCCTCCCACACCTCGGCGGGCAGCTCGGGTATCGGTCCGTCACCGGCAAAGCCGGTTGCGGTGAGGGCAAGGCGGACCGGCTCTTTGTCAAACGACTCGGGAACCAGGCCCTTGGCCAGACGATCCTCCAACGATGACGCCGCCCAGAATCTACTGCTGTCGGGGGTGTGCATCTCATCGATGATCAGGAGTTCACCATCGGGAGACAGGCCGAACTCATATTTGGTGTCGGCCAAAATGAAGCCGGCGTCGGCGGCGACCTCGGTTCCCCGACCGAACAGATCCAGCGCCACCTTCTGTATCTCGGACCACAGACCCGGCTCGACCAGGCCCGACGATGCGACTTCCTCGACGGTTGTGGGTTGATCGTGTCCGCCCTTTGCCGCCTTGGTTGTGGGGGTGATCAGAGGCTCGGGGAGTTCACCATGGTCTGGTATTCCGTCGGGTAGCTGGTAGCCGTATAACACCCGCTCACCGGCGCGATAGCGGGGCAGCACAGAAGTGCTGGTGGAGCCGGTGAGCCGGCCGCGAACGACCACCTCGACCGGCAGCGGCGTCGCGTCGACGGCGACAAGAACATTGGGGTCGGGCACGCTGATCACATGGTTGGCCACAATGTCGGCGGTGAGATCGAACCACCACGCCGCCAATTGATTGAGCACCTGACCCTTGTGCGGAACGAGCCCGATCACCCGGTCGAGGGCACTGAGACGATCGGTGGTGACAAACAGCCTGCGCTGATCAGGGAGTTCCCACGCTTCGCGGACTTTGCCGCTGGTGTGCCCGGGCAGCTCCAAGGAGATGCTTTCCAAGGTTTTGGCTGCTCCCACGGCTGTAGTTTAGGAGGCCGCCGGACCGATGATGCGGTTCACGTGGCCCATCTTGCGGCCCGGTTTGGTCACGGCCTTGCCGTACAGATGCAGAGCGACGGCCGGGTCGGCAACAAGGCCCGGCACCTGGTTGATCTCGTCACCGATGAGGTTCTCCATGACGACATCGGCGTGCCGTCGCCCATCGCCCAGAGGCCAACCGGCAATCGCGCGGATGTGCTGTTCGAATTGATCGATCACACACCCGTTCTGGGTCCAGTGGCCCGAGTTGTGCACCCGCGGCGCGATCTCGTTCACGAGCAGACCCTCGGGCGTCACGAACAGCTCGACCCCCATCACGCCGACGTACTCCAGGGCGGTCACGATCTCGCCGGCGACGTTCACAGCGTGGGAGAGCACCTCCTCGCTGATCGGGGCCGGCACGGTGGTGCTCCGCAAGATCCCGCCTCGATGGACATTCGCACCGGGATCGAAGCAGACCACGCGGCCTGAAGCATCGCGAGCAGCGATCACGGAGATCTCGGCGCTGAACTCGACGAACCCTTCGATGATCGCAGGAGCATCGGCCATCTCATTCAAGGCGGCGACGGCGTGATCCGGATTGGTGATGCGGGCCTGACCCTTGCCGTCGTACCCGAACCGGCGGGTCTTGAGGATCGCCGGGACGCCCACCCCATCGATGGCCCGATCCAGACTTGCCGGGCCGTCGATGGCGGCGTAGGGGGCAACGGCCAGGCCGATCCCGGTCAGGAAGTCCTTTTCGATGAGGCGGTCTTGGCTGATCCGAAGCGCGTTGCGGTCGGGCCGGATCGCAACCGTGGCTTCGAGCACATCGAGTGCTGCGGTCGGAACGTTTTCGAATTCGTAGGTGACCACATCGACCGATTCACCGAACGCCCTGAGGGCGGTGCGATCGTCGTAGGCGGCGGTCGTCACATGCTCTGCAACCTGGCCGGCCGGCGGGTTGGCGCCGGGCTCGTAGATGTGGGAACAGAACCCCAAGCGGGACGCGGCAACCGACAACATCCGCCCGAGTTGTCCGCCGCCCAAGATTCCGATGACCGAACCGGTGGGCAGTCGCTCAGTCATCCTCGGGGGCCTCGGGAATCGAGGCCGACAGGGCGGCCCGCCATTCATCGAGCCGTTCAGCCAGGACCGGGTCGCCGGTAGCCAGAATGCCGGCCGCCAGGAGGCCAGCGTTGACCGCACCGGCCGCACCGATGGCCATCGTGGCCACGGGGAACCCCCGGGGCATTTGCACGATCGAATACAGGCTGTCGATCCCGCTCAGCGCCTTTGATTGCACCGGTACGCCGATCACAGGAATCCGGGTCTTCGACGCCATCATGCCGGGCAGATGAGCCGCTCCGCCGGCGCCGGCGATGATCACTTTCAGACCGCGGTCAGCTGCGGTGGCGCCGAACTCCCACAACCGATCCGGGGTGCGGTGGGCCGACACGATCTTTGTCTCGTAGGCAACGCCGAGGTCATCGAGGACGGCGGCGGCTTCGCGCATGGTGGGCCAGTCGGACTGGCTACCCATGATGATTGCGACCTCTACCTGTGCCACTCGCGCGTCTCCTCCGGTGGAAGCGTTGAAGCATAGCTGTCACCTAGTTCTCTTGATGGAAAGGGTCCCGCCAGGGCACTATTCCATCGGGAGTTCGGCGAGTTAGGCAGCGCGTACGCCAGCCTGGAACAGGGGCAGGCAGTTACCGCTGGGAGCGCGACCGCGGAGGGGGTCCTGCCAGTCGTGGATGTGGTTCTCCGGGTGGGGCATCAGGCCGAGGATCATGCCGGTGGGGTCGGTGACGCCGGCGACATCGCCGACCGAGCCGTTGGGGTTGGCGGGGTAACCGCCGCCCAAGTAGCGCAGGACCACGCCGTTCCGCTTTTCGATCCGACCGAGGTCGGCGGAAACGAATTGCCCTTCGCCGTGAGCCACCGGACATCGCAATGGTTCGGTCAGCTCAGCAGTCCACACGCTCGCCGGATTCGGCTGCATCGCGACCCAGCGACACTCGAAACGATCGGAGCCGTTCTCGGTGAGGGTGGCCGTTCCGTCGCCCGGAAGCAGGCCGGCCCGCACCAGCGCCTGAAATCCGTTGCAAACCCCGAAGATCGGTTTGCCCGAGGCGGCCGCCGCAGCCAGCTGGTCCCCGAACCACCCCATGAGATCGAGGCCGAGCAGCCGGCCGGCGCCGAGAGCGTCGCCATAGCTGAAGCCGCCGGGTACAGCGAGGATCTGGTAGTCCTCCATCTGGCGATCACCGGCCCGCAGGGCGGCGATCGGCACCGACTCGGGGTCGGCACCGGCCAAGCGAAACGCATCGGCGAGGTCGGCGTCCCGGTTCGTGCCGAGGGCGACGGGGATGAGAACCCGTGGACGCATCATGAGATATGCCCCCTGAATGCCGCTTCGATGTCGCTCAACGGGACCGTGAAGTGGCCGAGAGCCACCGATTCCCCTTCGGTGGTCGAACCGATCCTGCGGGCCTCGGGTATCCGCGTCAGCTGCGACGCGTTGTCGGGCGCCACCTCGAGGAGGTAACGGGCCGCTCCTTCTCCGAACAGGGATCGAGCATCGCCAGCGACATCGAGATTGAGACCGACCCGACCGGCGAAGGCCCACTCCGCGGCGGCGACGGCGATGCCGCCTTCGGACACATCGTGGGCCGACTCGACCACGCCGGATGCGATCAGTTCGGCGACCGCTCGGTGGGTCGACAGTGCGTCGGTGTGCGGTTCGGGAACAGGGCCGGCCTGCCCGTGCTCCAGGTCGCGACGAATCTCCTCGAAGTGAGAGCCGCCCAGCGCCCCCGCTTCGGACCCGATGAGCCACACATCGTTGCCTGGTTTTACGACTCCGGTGAGGGGCACGGCGGCAGGATTCCTCACGATCCCGACGGCGGTGATCACCAGCGTCGGAGCGACCGGATCCGGGGTGCCGTCGTGATGGACGAACTCGTTGTAGAGACTGTCCTTGCCGGACACGAACGGAGCATTGAAGTGCAGCGCGGCGTCGTAACAGCCGCGACATGCGGCCACCAGTTGACCGAGCGTTTCGGGGTTGGTCGGCTTGCCCCAGGCGAAGTTGTCGAGCAGCGAGATCTGATCGGGGTCAGCACCACCGAGCACGGCGTTGCGGACCGCTTCGTCGATCACGTGCCACGCCATCGCATAGCTGTCGAGATCACCGATCAATGCGTTGACGCCGATCCCGATGGTCATCGCCCAGCCGCTAGAGGTGCCCGGCGGGATCTGGGTGGTGCCATCGGCGGGCCCGTCGCCCTCGACCCCGCCATAGGGGCGGACGACGGTGCCTCCCATGATTTCGTGATCGAAGGTTCGAACCACATCCTCATTGGACCGGATGCTGGGATGGGCCAGGAGCTTCAGTAGATCATTCACGCCGTCGTGAATTGGTTCGGTGGTCGGCGGCGGTTCGTGAGCGACGACTGTCGCCTTCATCTGCCGGGTCGGACGTCCGTCGTGAAGGAAGGAACAATCGATGTCGATCACGGTCTCGGAGCCATCGGTCACCAGCAATCGACCATCGCCGGTGAACTGACCGATCACCGCCGCGTCGACCCCCCACCGTGCGGCCAGGGCAGCCAGCGGAGCCGGGTCCGGCGTGGCCACGACCATTCGCTCCTGCGCTTCGCTCAGCCAGACCTCCCAGGGGGCGAGACCGGAGTACTTGCGGGGGACCAATTCGAGGTCGACCCGGGCGCCGAGCTCCTCGGCCATCTCACCGACGGCCGAACTGAGTCCTCCCGCTCCACAGTCGGTGATGGCCGAATAGAGGCCGGCATCACGGGCGGCGGTGACCACATCGATCAGGCCTTTCTCCACGATCGGGTCGCCGATCTGAACCGAAGAGCCAGCGACCTCGGCGGTCTCGACGCCCATGGTCTGACTGGAAAAGGTGGCGCCGCCAACCCCGTCGCGGCCGACCGCTCCTCCCAGCACGACGATGGCATCGCCGGCCGCTGGTGTGGTGGGATTCGAGCCGGTGGGAAGAAGGCCGATACACCCGGCGAACACCAGCGGGGTGGTCGTATACCGGGGGTCGTGCAGCACGGCTCCGGCGATGTTGGGCACACCGATCTTGTTGCCGTAATCGCCGATGCCGGCGATCACGCCGTCACGGATGCGGCGGGGATGCAACACCCCGTCGGGCACCGCTCGCGGCTCGGTGTCTTCTGGCCCGAAGCAGAGGATGTCGGACACCGAGATCGGTTTGGCCGAGACACCCAGAATGTCGCGGACGACACCTCCCACACCGGTGTTGGCACCGCCGAAGGGCTCGAGCGCCGAAGGGTGGTTGTGGGTCTCAGCTTTCAACGCCAGATCAAACTCGTTGTCGAATGCGACGATGCCGGCGTTGTCGACGAATGCGCTGCGAACCCATGGAGCGTCGATCTCGTCGGTGGCGGCCCGCAGGTAGGTCTTCATCAGCCCGTCGATCTCGCTGTTGGTGCCGTCGGCTTCGGTGACCTCGATGCGGGCTCGGAATGTTTTGTGGGCGCAGTGTTCGCTCCAGGTCTGGGCCAGAGTCTCGATTTCGGCATCGGTCGGGTCTCGGCCCAGCGATTCGAAGTGGGCCGAGATCACATCCATCTCCTCGGGATCGAGGCCGAGCCGCCGGGCTCGATTCACACCGGCCAGTTCCTGAGGCGACAGTCCTCGCACGACCACCGTTTCGGTCGCAGGAGCAGCGCCGAGCTCGCCGACGAAGCTCGGTTCGAGCCGGCCGATCGCCCATCTCTGGATCACCTCGTTGTGTAGTACCCGGTCGGCCAGAGACTCGAGCTCAGCATCGGAAAGCGCTCCCTGCACGATCCAACGGGTTCCGATCGTGGCCGCCTCGATCGAGAGGCCGGCATCGGCCGCAGCTCTCACCAACTCGGCGCCCTCTCGATCTGTCACGCCGGGGCGGAGCCCGGTTTCGAGCTGGACGGCGCCGTTTGAACCCCGAGCCCGCACGCCGTCGTGGGCTGGCTCCCACCAGCCATGCACCGGATCGATGCAAAAGGAGGTGGCCAGTTGTTCGAGTGCCGCTGGCCCGAGGTTGCCCTTGACGTGCACCAGCTGAAAGCGGGTCAGCCGATCGACCGGCAAGTCGAACAACGCGGCCTGTGCGAGGGCAGTGCGATCCATGTGTCCGGGACCGACAACGAACTCATAGGTTTCCACCGATCTGCTACCCCCGACTTCGCTCAGCAGTCTGTTTTATCGGCTCGCCGGGTGGTTGCGCGGCGCCAGACAGCATCGCGCATCTATCCGTCGTCCTGTGAAGAGGACGTCTTCTTGCGGAGCAGTCGGTCGGCCCCGCTGTCGATGCCGGGAAGCTGGGGTTGCAGCCAGCCATGCCCGCTGGCCAGTTCGAGCACGTACTCCTCGACCTGGTCCCATGTGTCGGCCCGCGGCCCCTTGAGGCCCCGGTTGTACGGCTGATCGAAGACGATCACGTCGTTGCCGGCTCTGCGCAGTGCCGTGATGTTGTGTTCGGCGTCGTCGATGTACACATGGGCTTCGACCTGCGGCTTGGCTCCCAAAAAGCAGATGTCACGATAGGGAATCCGGGCCTCGTCGAGCCATGCCACCGTGTCTGAGACCGCCGCCTCATGGCTCCAGTTGACGTAGAGGCGGTGGGTGATGATTCGGATCCACACGCCGGCGTCGCTGAGCCGCCAGAGAGCGTCGGCGGCACCTTCGATGACCGGAAGATGTCGAAGCATTCGTGATTCGGAGACCGCCTTGTGATGCAACCGACCGAACTCGGCCTCATCGAGGCCCCACTCGCGGAAGTCCCAACTGCGTTCGAGGGGCAGCGTTTCGGGGTTCACACCGCGCTCGGCGGCCACGAAGTCACGAAAACCCTCCGAGTAGTCGGCGCACACGCCGTCGAGATCGACGCCGAAGATGAACCCGCTCATCACCGCGAACCTAGCCTTTGCCACCGTCTGTCACAGTGATAGCTCCGGTCTCTGGCTCACCGGGCGGTGCACGATACGATCCTGAGCGATGCAGGGGCTGAACGCAGCGGTGTCAGCGGTGGTTGCCGCGGCCATCGTGGCGGTTGCGTACCTGGTATTCGGAGTGGCAACGGCCGGGCAGCCTCAGCACGAGATCGAACTTCAGCTCGCCGAGGAGCGTGTCAGCTGGCCGTGGCACTCCAGTATCCAGCGTGCCTCGGCCGCGTGGATCAACTCTCCCGAGGGGCAACAGTGGGCCGGTGACGCGAGCGTGGAGGCCCTGGCCCCGAGCAACCTCGAGACCCTGACGATCCTGGCCACCGGTTCGAGTGCCGAAGCGGCTCTCATTGCAGCTCGGGCGACCGCCGACGGCTTCCTGGCCCATGATCTGGCTCTTCAGCTCGAACCGTTCGAGACCGACGTGGAGGCGCTCGAGACCGTGGTCGAAGAACTCGAGGCTCGGTTCGCCGAACAAGAGCTCGCCGTCGGCACCGCCACCGACGATGCTCTGATCGCCGGCCGTTCCACGTTGCTCGAGGGCACCGCGGCGCTGCTCGGTCGCATTGAAGGCGACCGTGACCGGGCGATCGAGGCTCGCGATGCAGTGCAGGCTCGATACTCGATCACAGACTCCCAAGCCGTCGATCATCTGCGCAGCCGGGTCGGGGAGACCATCAGGCTCTTCGCCGCAACCCTCATACTGGGCTGGGTGCTGCAGATCTTGTGGACATCGGGTTCGAAACAAGCGGCGACGCTGGTTGACTAAGGAGATGCGCGTCACGGCACGACTCTCTTCACTGCTTCTCGCCCTGTCGTTGGGCGCGACCGCATGTGGGTTGGGCAACGGCGCCAGTCGCGAATCACTGGTCGACATTCTCATCGTCGAGGCCAAACTGACCCCGGCCGAAGCCGATTGTGTGGCCAACGCTCTGTATGCAACGCCCGGGCTCACCGCCGACGAGATCAACTCGTTCTCAGTGATCGATGAGATGGAGCCCGACGACGAACGGGCCGGAAAGTTTGCGCTGTATCAGGCGGCGGTCGACACCGCGGTCAGAACCTGTGTCTAAGGGCCGGGAACTCCCGAACCCCCAGCTCATAGCGGTTTCGGACCTGCTTCGAGAATCTACCCGATAGTCCATCGGACCCATCTTCTGAGTCGGATGACACCCTTGCCTGATGGGGGGAAACGTGCCGATAGATGACAGTATGGAGCCTGTGATGAACGACCCGAGCAGCATCAACGAACGCATCACCACGCTCCGATCCGCCATCGATGGCCAACTGTCCGACCGGGGTCGCGTGATCGACAACCTTCTGGATTTACGGAACGAGTTCACCTCGCCGGCCTTGATCGCGGTGATCGACGAGCTGCTGTCCGACGTGCCCGGCCTCACCGTGGTCGAGAACGAATGGTGGTCCGGCGCTCTCGACATGCTCAGCCTCGCCGCTGAACCCACGACCATCTGACAGCCGGCTCCCGGGCGCTCGGAACGCTGGAGCCGGGCCTCAGCTTCGGGGCTCTCAGCTTCGCAATTCTTCTTCGATGATCGGAACGATCGTCGGGTCGGACAGGGTGGTGGTATCGCCGATGCTGCGGCCTTCAGCCATGTCCCGAAGAAGACGCCGCATGATCTTGCCCGACCGAGTCTTGGGCAGTTCGGGCACCAGCGCGAGGTCAGCCGGTTTGGCGATCGGACTGATCACCTTGGCCACATGGTTTCTGAGCTCGGTCTTGAGTTCGCCACTGGGCTCCACTCCGCCTCGCAGGATTACGAACGCACTGATCGCTTGTCCGGTCGTGGCGTCGTCGCGGCCGACCACGGCCGCCTCGGCCACCGATTGGTGATCGACCAGGGCAGACTCGATCTCGGTGGTCGACAAC
>JABDJU010000125.1 GCA_013003325.1 Acidimicrobiales bacterium | reverse complement strand
CCGTAGATCTTGGCGGTTAGTTCTTCGCTGTCGGCGGCCGTGGCGACCGCAATTCCGGAGTCAGGGTGCAGGTGATCGACGTGGGGTGCGGTGACCAGACCGTGCATGGCGGTGTCGATCGACGGTGCGGCGCCGCCTTTGCCGTGACCGCAGAAGTCGAAGGCGGCGACCATTTCGTCTTCACGATCGATGCCGGGATAGACGTCGACAAGAGCCCGAAGTCGATCGAGACGAAGCACGGCGAGGCCCGACTCGGTGAGCGTGCCCAGATCACCGCCAGAGCCTTTCACCCACATCAGATCCACCGGTTCGTTGGTGACCGGGTCGATCTCAGAACCCTTGGCCGAGGCGTTGCCCCCGGCGTAGTTGGTGTTCTTCGGGTCCGAGCCGAGCCGGTTCGAACGGGTCAACAGTTCGGTCACGCTTGGATTGGTCATCGGTTTCTCCTATGCGCCCCAGCCGGCTTGCTGGCCGCCGGTGCGGGTGCGCTCGATTTCGGTTTGGTAGTTCGACGCCTTGTAGGCAGACATCGGGTCGCGGGGCAGGCCACGTGCTTCGCGCCAATCGGCCAAAGCCGGTCGCACGTCGGTGTAGAACGCGTCCATCAAGACTTCGTTGGCGCCAAGGACATCGCCAGCTTGTTGGGCAGTGACTAGCGCATCGGCGTCTACCAGCAGGGCTCGCGCCGTCATCTCCTGCACATTGAGCACACTGCGGATCTGTCCTGGAATCCGCTGTTCGATGTTGTGGCACTGGTCGAGCATGAACACCACACCGGAGTCCGGCTCGAACCCGTCGCCGCAGTTCACCTCGTGGAGGATGCGGAACAGCTGGAAGGGGTCGGCGGCGCCGACGATCAGGTCGTCGTCGGCATAGAAACGAGAGTTGAAGTCGAACGAGCCGAGCTTGCCGAAGCGAAGCAGTTGGGCGACGATAAATTCGATGTTGGTGCCGGGTGCGTGGTGTCCGGTGTCCAGGCATACGACGGCGCGTTCGCCGAGGGCGACGCAGTGGGCGTATGAGGTTCCCCAGTCGGGAACATCCATGTGATAGAACGCCGGCTCGAAGAATTTGTATTCGAGCACCAGTCGCTGGTCGGGCTGAAGCCGGTCATAAATGGCGGCAAGGCCTTCGTCCAGTCGTGCCTGGCGGGTTCTGATGTCGTCCTGCCCCGGATAGTTGGTCCCGTCCGCCAACCAGATCTTCAGATCCTGCGAGCCCGTCTCGCCCATGATCTCGATACAGCGGAGGTGGTGATCGACGGCCGCCTGCCGGACCTCGGGATCGGTGTGGGCGAGACTACCGAGCTTGTAGACGTCGTCCTGGAATGTGTTGGAATTGATGGTGCCGAGTCCCACGCCGAGACTCTCGGCGTGGTCCCGGAGTTTGGCAAAGTCATCGACCTCATCCCAGGGGATGTGCAACGCCACGCTCGGAGCTAGGCCGGTTAGCGCATGAACTTGCGCGGCGTCAGCGATCTTCTCGAACGGATCCCGAGGAACGCCAGGCTGGGCGAACACTTTGAAGCGCGTGCCAGAGTTGCCGTACGCCCAGGAGGGGACCTCGATCGCTTGGCGTTCGAGCACTGGAGAAATGTCATCGAGGATGGTCATGTGGTGGTTTCCTTGTTGTCGACCGGATCGATTCCGGTCTGTGTTCTTAGGGAATCAATCTGGCTTTCGAGGTTGAAGATTTCGTCGAGGACGACGAAGCCTTCATCGGGTGTCTGCCCATCGAGGTTTTCGAAGAAGTCGGCCATTTCGGCCTGCCAGGCACGATTGACGTCGGTCGCAGCCATACCGGTCAAGGCGTCTTCGAGCGACGGAGTCTCGAAGTATCCGATGAGCAGTCCGTCCGGTGCCAAGAAGAGTGAGTAGTTACTCCAGCCGGTGTGTGACAGTGCCTCCAGCATGTCCGGCCAGACAGCTTGGTGGCGGTGGCGGTATTCGTCGAGCCGGTCAGGCTTGACTCGAAGTTGAAAGCAGACTCGCATCGGTAGTGGACCCCGTACGATGCCCGGCCAGCCGGGGTTGGGCGAGCCGGGAATCGAGGGAGGGGGCTAGAAGTCGAAGTCGCCGATGTTGTCGGCGTCGAACACGAACGGGTCGCCGAGGAGGACTGTGCCTCCTGAGCCAACGGTGTACTCACCGAGTTCACCGGCGGTGAAGGTGTCGCCCTCAGCACCGGTGATCGATCCCTCAGCCAGAGCTTTGGCCGCATAGGCGGCGAGATAGCCGAGGTCGCCCGGGTTCCACAGTGCGAACGCCGTGACGGTGCCGTCCTCTACGTACTCGCGCATCTGATTGGGGGTACCGAGCCCGGTCAACGCAACCTCACCCTTGGATTCTGAGGTGGACAGGTAGCGTGCCGCAGCTGACACACCCACGGTTGTGGGTGAGACGATGCCCTTGAGGTCTGGGTAGGTCTGCAAGAGTGCTGCGGTGCGGTCGAACGATGTTTGGTCGTCGTCATCGCCGTAGACGATGTCCACGAGTTCGATGTCGGGGTAGTTGGCTTCGAGCTCGGCTTCCATCAGCTCGATCCAGGCATTCTGGTTCGTAGCGTTGGCCGAGGCCGAGAGCACGGCGATCTGCCCAGCGCCGCCGATCTGCTCCGCGATGAGGTCGACCTGGACTCTGGCGATGCCTTCCGACGTTGCCTGGTTGATAAACAGGTCACGACAGGCCGGATCGGTGTCGGAATCGAAGGTGACGACTGCGATGCCGGCATCACGGGCCAGGTTGAGTGCGTCGCAGATGGCGTTCGGGTCGTTGGCCGAGACTACCAGTGCGTCGACACCCTGCTGGGTTGCGGTGTTGATGAACGGCACCTGAGCGTCGGGCGTGGCGGCATCGGGTCCGACCTCGGTGAACTCGCCTCCGAACTCCTCGATCGCTCGGGCGCCGCCGGCGTCGCTGGTGTCGAAGTATGGGTTGCCGAGGTTCTTGGGAAGGAACGTGATCTTGAGGCTGTCGGCCTCACCGCCGTCGTCGGCGGCTACGCCATCGTCGCCACCGGTCTCGGCGGTATCGGCACTGTCAGTTGAGGAGTCGGACGACTCGGCATCTGATTCGTCGCTCCCGCAGGCGCTGGCAACGAGCGCCAGTGCCGCCAGAAGCAGCAGTACTTTCCGTAGGAATCTCATTTTCTTGTTCTCCCGTTGTTGTTTGGTTTTGGTTGGTTGGGTTGGTGGTCGATTGGATTTGGCGATGGGTCCGCAGTCAGCCGGTTGCCGAGGCGGGGTTCTTAGATCGCCGGGTTTGAGCCGTTCGAGACGCCCATGCGAGCACCTGGGTCGAGATGACCGACAGGACCAGCAGCGTGCCGATAACGATGTTGATGACGTTGACGGTGCGACCTTCGAGTCGAAGCGCCGAAGAAATGACGCCGATCAGCAAGACACCTGCCACGACCCCGTGAAGCTTGCCCCGTCCGCCGAAGATCGAGACTCCACCGAGCAGCACGGCAGCGATCACCTGGAGCTCCAGTCCGGTGGCGTTGTCACCACGTGCGCTCCCGAAGCGGAGTGTGTAGTAGACACCGGCCAGAGCCGAGACGGCACCGGTCAATACGAATAGCCATAGCTTGGTCC
>JABDJU010000106.1 GCA_013003325.1 Acidimicrobiales bacterium | reverse complement strand
GCTCAGCCACGTTCATTGGGACCACGTACTCGGTTTGCCGTTCTTCAGAGAGGGTGACCGACCCGGTAGCGAGGTTGAGCTGCTCATACCCCACCAGGACGGCGGGCAAGACGTACTGGAGAGGTTCTTCTCACCTCCGTTGTTTCCGATCAGGATCAGTGAACTGCGAGGCAACTGGTCGAGCCGAGAAATCGAGGCCGGCGACTACACGATTCAGGACTTCGCCGTGTCCGCACGCGACGTACCCCACAAAGGCGGGCGCACCTTCGGATTTCGGATATCCGATGGCATCAACTCCATCGCCTACCTGCCTGATCACAGTCCCACCAGCTATGGCGCTGGTCCTCACGGCGATGGCGCCCACCACGACGCGGCCATTGAACTAGCTCACAACGTCGATCTCCTCATCCACGACTCCCAATACACCGACGAAGAGTTTGTCGACCGGGCGGACTGGGGACATTGCACATACTCGTACCCGATCGGACTTGGCGATGCGGCCGGCGCCAAGCAAACCCTCCTGTTCCACCATGATCCGTTCCGTACTGACACCGAGCTGGATGAGCTGCACGAGTCCCTCGAACGCGACGATGTGAGCTTTGCGGTCGAGGGTTCCACGATCTCACTGGGCGCCGCACCGGGGTGAGCGTCACCTCTGTGGTGAAGCGGGGGATCGAGGAGATCCTGCACGACTTCTCACCCAGACGAGCAGGGGCCACGACCGCCTATGGAGTGATCTTCGGCGTCACGAACATCACCTCGATCATCTCGATGATGGCGTTGGTCTTTCGAGGCGATCTGGCCTACGCGCTTCCGGTGGGGATTGGCATCGGCCTGTTTTCTTCGATGCTCAACGGCATCGTCACCGCCGTCGGGTCGAGCTTCTCGGGCACTGTCGCATCGGTCCAGGACACGTCGGCTATCGCTGGCGTTGCCGCCGCCGCAATCGCGATCGAAGTGACCGGCGAACGACAGGTCCCGACCGTCATCGGGTTGCTGGTGGTGTCATCGATCGTCACATCGGCGGGGTTGCTGATCGCCGGGCACTATCGGCTCGGCGGGCTCGTGCGCTACCTTCCCAACCCGGTGATCGGCGGCTTCCAGGTTGCCACCGGTGTGCTGTTCCTTCTCGGCGCAGCCGGGATTCTGATGCCCGAGGGCCTCGACCGAGCGGGCGAACTCGATGCGATCTTGTCGTGGGTACCGGCCGCGGGGCTCGGCGCCGTGCTCTACGCCATGAGCCGCAACGACCGAAGTCGGCCGATCATTCCGTGGCTCATCTTGTCGTCGTGTGCCATGGTGCACCTGGTCTTTGCCGGATCCGGGACCGGGATCGACCAGGCCCGCCAGCGGGGCTGGTTGCTCGGGGGGCTCGACAACACCTCGGGCTGGACGCTGGGCACGGTCACCACGATCCGCGACGCCGAATGGGGTGCGGTCCTTTCACAGGCCGGGGCCATCATCACCATCGCCGTGCTCGCAGGGCTCGGCCTCCTGATCCGCAGCCATTCGCTCGACTCGGCGAGCGGCAGCGACATCGACGTCGACCGGGAACTCACCGTCACCGGGCTCTCGATCGCCGCGGCCATCCCCGCCGCAGGGCCCCCGGGCTACATGTACTTTGCTACGAGCCTGCTTCTGCGGCGGCTCGGAGGCCCGCGGCGAGGAGCGGCTCTGCTGTCTGTGCTGGTCGTCGGCACCGCCCTGCTCGTCGGATCGGCGATTCTGACGGTGGTGCCGGCACCAGTGGTCGGTGCCATCCTCGTGAGCCAGGCGCTGGGCTTCCTCGCGGTCTGGCTGTGGGACTCGCGAACGACGCTCGACCGGGTCGAGTACGGACTCGTCGCCGGCAGCGGCGTCGCGGTGCTGCTGTTCGGGTTCCTCAATGCGATCGCCCTGGGCACGATCGCCGCCATCGTGTTGTTCGTGTTTCGGTACAGCCGCATCAGCGCCATCCGCCACTCGTATTCGCTGCAAGTGTTCAGGAGCACCACCGAGCGGTCGACCGCCGAGGCTGACGTCATCGAATCAGAGGGTCACCGGGGCGTTGTGCTCGAGCTTCACGGCTATCTGTTCTTTGGGACGGCCCACGACGTCTTCACCGATCCAAGAATCATCGATCGGCTCGACGAGCTCGACTTCGTGGTGTTCGATCTGACCAGTGTGACCGGCCTCGATTCTTCTGCGTCGGCGTCATTGGGCAAGCTCGCACGGATCGCTCACCAGAGCGGCGTTGCCATCGTGCTCGCCGGACCACGGCGTCGCATCGAAGAGCTCGTTGCCCAGGCCGATGCCGTCGGCCGACAGGCCATCGGTCGATTCGGCTCTCTGGACGAAGCTGTCAATTGGTGTGAGGAGCAGATCCTCACCGCCCATCTCGAGCGACCTCTCGACGGACAGACGATCTCCGAGCTGCTCGCCGAAGTCAGCCGATCTCCTGCCCAGGCCGAGAGAATCGCCGGTGCCTTCACCCGGCGGGCCTATCCAGCGGGTGCGGTGGTGATCGCCCAGGATCAGCCTGCACCTGGTTTCTTCTTCGTCGAGTCGGGCACGCTCACCGCCCGGCTGAGATCGATGAACGGAAACACAACACGGCTGCGGACCATGCTCCCGGCAACGGTGCTGGGCGAGATCAGTCTGTACCGAGGTGGCAACGCGACAGCCGAAGTCATCGCCGAAACCGAGTCCGCTGTGCTCCACCTCGCCCCCGACGATCTTGAACGATTGGAGTCGGATGATCCCGGGTCAGCGGCGGTGATTCATCGGCTGGCGGCCCGAACGCTGGCGGGCCGTTTGATCCACGCCGAACGGGCCCTGCGGACTCTCAGGGATTAGCGGCCAGCCAGCCGCTCAATTCGTGGGCCTGTTCGTCCGGCACGCCGCGATGGTTCCGGTCGCTCGGCGGTACGTGATCGAGCCATCGCTGCAGGTCGGCGCGCCGCGAGCGAGCCAAATCGGCGACCGTGCACTGCTGGATTCGGATCGTGAACACGCACCATCCAGAAGACCGAAGCAGTCGTAGCGTCTGACGCTCGCTCCGTACGAAGAGATCGGTTCCACATCGATCGGCAGGAACCACCGGATCATGTTCGGGCCGATCCGGCTGGAAGAGCGCACCATCGGGATGAAGAAACCAGTTGCGGCGAAGGACGACCCGATCTTCGAGCCGATCGATGAGCTTGGTGACGCCGGCGTCAAGGGCGGTGGCGTACCCCTCGACCGGGCCGTGGACGGCAGCGAGGGGACGGTCCAGCTTGGTGCCGAGACGCCAGCGGGACGGGAAACAGAGCACGGCGGCCCTCAAGATCCAACCGGCCTCGGTCCGTTCGAGCAAGCAGAGATCCTCTTGAATCGATGCCCCCAGCCGTCGCAGCGGGCTGGGCCCATCGGCGACCGCTACTCCGGCGCCGATGACGAGCTGTTCGAGTTCGGCGGCGGCCGCGTGAGACGCGGAGGGTTCGGCCACCACCTCGTCGGGTCGCTCGTCCATCAGATTCGTACGCAGCTCCAACTCCCGCTCGGTGTTCTCGTCGGTTACCAACCAGGGACGCTCCCCAAGGCCTCGGGTTCCCATCCTGAGCCACGGCGAAGCAGGGTCCAGGTCGAGCTCCCCGAGCCACTGAAGGTTCATCGATGCCGTCCTCTAGGTGGTGAAGTTCTCCCAGTACCGGGACGGACGAGGCCCAGCCTGGTTCAGGTACTTCGAACCCAACGCGCCGGAGCCGTAGGGGGTGTCGGCCTCGGTAGTCATCTGAATGAAGCTGATCTGACCGATCCTCATGCCCGGATACAGGGTGATCGGCAAGCTGGCGACGTTGGAGAATTCGAGCGTGATCATGCCATTCCAGCCGGCATCGACAAAGCCGGCCGTGGTGTGAATCAGCAGGCCGAGCCGTCCCAGACTGCTTTTGCCCTCGATCCGCCCAACGAGGTCGTTCGGCAGCCGAATCCGTTCCGCCGTCGAGCCGAGCACAAACTCGCCCGGGTGGAGAATGAACGGTCGGTCGTCGCTCGCTTCGACCTCGGTGGTCAGGTCGGTGAGGTCGGTTTTGACATCGATGTGACTACGGGTGTGATTGCGGAAAACGATGAAACGATGATCGAGCCTGAGGTCGACCGAACTGGGTTGAATCGCACCGGGATCGAACGGTTCGATTTCGATCCTGCCCGACTCGACCTCTTGCTTGATCGTGCGGTCCGAGAGAATCACACGGTCACGTTACCGGCCGCTCAGTCCCGCGGCGTCACCGGCAGTTCGTCCGGTGGGAGCGGAGTGTTGCTCTTGATGTAGTCGGCCAGCCGGTCGGCATCACACCGGGGGCACAGGTAGACCAGCCGCATCGACTGGATCGAGAGCTGAGTGCCTCGCGACTTCTCCAGGATCGACTGGAACGCCTTGCGAACATCGACCGATCCACAGGTGCCGCATTTGGGCGTGAGGTCTCGATCCCATACGAGGCCGCACGAGTGGCAGGTGACGGTGATGGTGTCACCGTCGCGGGATCCGCGGAGATTCTCCTCCTCACCACAGTTGGCACAGATCGTGTCCGCAGACATGACTTGCACGCTACACCGCACCACGAAACCGGCGTCACCTCACCCCATTGCCACCAACCGAGTTCCCTGTTGCAGCAAACTTGCGGGGTGATCGGTCCCCGCCGCGTGCTCCTCGCCCTCGCCGCCATTGGTCTCGGCGGCTCAGCGACGGCGCTGCTCCCCGAACCTGCGGACACCCCAACCTCCGAAGCAGCCGACCGATT
This sequence comes from Acidimicrobiales bacterium, assembly GCA_013003325.1. Classification (GTDB taxonomy): domain Bacteria; phylum Actinomycetota; class Acidimicrobiia; order Acidimicrobiales; family SZUA-35; genus JABDIY01. Next base: position 16,262 of record JABDJU010000106.1, on the reverse strand, counting down.
GGCGATGGTGGACCTCGACGAGAAGCTCCCGGCACCGGTCCCGCCGGCCCCGGTGGCGCGGGTCACTGGTCACCTCAACAACCTCGACGTGAGCGCCGACGGCATCCTGACGCTCTCGGGGCTCACCGAGCGAGATGGGTCCCCCGCCGATGTGCCGATCTCTGTGTGGATCGACAACGCACCGGCCGACGTGTTCGAACCCGAGCCCGCTGCGGCAACTGACATCGAGCCCGGGCAGGAAGAACCGGACGATTCCGGTGAACCCGCTGACACCGCGCCGCCCGAATTGTCGACCGAGCCCGCCGAAGCTGAGGTGGAGATCGCCGGTGCGTTCAAGGCTGCGGTGAAGCTCCGGGAAGGCCCTCAGGAAGTATGCGCCATCGCCGACAACGATGCCGGCCCGGATGGTTTGCTCGGCTGCGAGGAGGTCATGTACCGCGCTCCCCTCCTCGAAGGGCGCATGATCGTGGCCGACTACGGCTCGGGGGCAACCCCCCGCCTCGGCATCGCCGGTGAAGGCACCCCACAAGAGGCGGCCGCCCGCGTTGCCGCCCGAGCCAACGAATGGGAAGAGATCACCGGTATCCCCACCATCCCCGCCTTCGACTACATCCAGACGGTGGCGCAGGCATCGCCCGGGTCCGACGGCGACTACTCGGCTCACACATCCAGGGAAGATCTGGAGGAGTACCTGGCCGCCATCCGTGAGGTCGACGGCATGCTGATCCTCGACTTCCAGCCCGGCGGTGGCCGGTTCATGAAGCAGGTCAGCCAGTACGAGGAGTATCTCATCCAGCCCGATGTCGGCCTCGCCCTCGATACCGAGTGGCGGATGCCGTGGGGCGTGGCACCGGCCACCATCATCGGTTACGCCGACGCCAGCGAGATCAACGAGGTCGGCGAGTATCTGGCCGGCCTGGTCGCCGAGCACAACCTGCCCCAGAAGCCCTTTGTGGTGCACCAGTTCACCCGGCGTATGGTCCGCAACCGTGAAGCGATCGAGGTCCGTCCCGAACTGGCGACAATCTTTCATATCGACGGACACGGGGGCAAGACCCTCAAGAAGGGGGTCTACAAGAGCCTCCTACCTCGCGAGGAGCACTACACCGGGTTCAAGCTGTTCTTCGATGAAGACACCGGTCTGATGACCCCGCTCGAGGTGCGCGACGAGCTGGCCCGTATCCCGTCGATGGTGAGCTACCAGTAACGTACGCAGCCGCCGGTCGATCGAACTCAGGCGAACTGCGGCAGAGCGGCGGCGACCGTTGGTTCCACAATCTTGCCCGCCTTCACGGTAAGGCCGGCGGCGAGCCCCGCATCGGCTGCGAGCGCCTGGTCGACACCGTTGGCCAGCTTCATCACGTAGGGCAACGTCGCATTGTTGAGCGCCAGCGTGGAAGTGCGAGGTACTGCGCCGGGCATGTTGGCCACGCAGTAGTGGACGACGCCGTCGACCACATAGGTGGGATCGGCGTGGGTGGTGGGCCGGGACGTCTCCGCGCAGCCGCCTTGATCGATGGCGACATCGACGATCACCGACCCGGGACGCATCGACGCCAGCATCGCTTTTGTGATCAGGTGGGGAGTCCGAGCGTTTCGCACCAGCACGGCGCCGATCACGAGGTCACTTTCGGCCACGTGCCGCTCCAAGGCGGGCGTGGTGCTGTAGACCGTTTGGATCGCCGGCCCGTACCTGTCGGACAGGGCTTCGAGCACGGCTGGGTTGCGGTCGAGCACCACCACGCGTGCCCCGAGCCCGACGGCCATCTCGATGGCGTTCTTGCCGACGAAGCCTCCGCCGATCACGGTGACCTTTCCAGCCTCGACGCCGGGCACGCCACCGAGCAGAACGCCGGATCCACCGGCCACCTTTTCCAAGCTGCGGGCGCCCGCCTGTACGGCCAACCGGCCGGCGACCTGGCTCATCGGGGCGAGCAAGGCGAGATCACCACGGGGACCAATCACCGATTCGTAGGCGATGCACGTGGCACCCGAGTCGACCAAGTCTGCGGCCTGATCGGGGTCTGGGGCGAGGTGGAGGTAGGTGAAAAGCGTGTGATCAGCGGTGAGGCGGGCCCGCTCGATCGCCTGCGGTTCTTTCACCTTCACGATCAGCTCGGCCTTGGAGAAGACCGCCTCGGCATCGACCACGATCTCCCCACCGGCGGCGGCGTACTCGGCATCGGGAAAGCCTGACCCGTCGCCGGCTCCCTGCTGCACCACAACGCCGTGACCCGCGCCCACCAATTCGGCGACGCTCTCAGGGGTGAGGCCGACGCGGTTCTCGTTGGCTTTGATCTCGGTCGGTACCCCAATTTGCACAGCAGCCCCCTGGATAGGTGTTCTACGCCTCACGGTAGGGCAGGCTGGACGCGTTGGTCCTGGCGAAATCAACTACGAAAGTCACCTATTTGTGCACATATGTTGCGCTGTCGGGCATAATTGTGCACACTTCGTGCATGAACCAGCTCGACTCCATCGATCGATTGATATTGGCAGAGCTTCAAGAGAACGCCCGGCAACCCACCTCCGACATCGCCGAACGGGTGGGCCTGTCACCTTCGGCATGTCATCGCCGGATCAAGTCGCTCGAGGCCGCCGGGGTAGTCGATGGCTACGTTGCGGTGTTGAACCCGGCTCACATCAACCGAGCGCTCGACGTGTTCGTGGAGATCTCCCTCACCAGCCAGTCGATGGACAACATCGCTGCGTTCGAAAAAGCCGTCCTCACCTGTCCTGAGGTGATGTCGTGTCACCTGATGGCCGGTGACGCCGACTATCTCGTGCACCTCGCAGTAGCTGACCCGCGAGACTTCGAGCGGATTCACGCCGAGCACCTTTCGCGGTTGCCGAGCGTGGCCCGCCTCAAGTCGAACTTCGCGATCCGAACGGTTTTGGAGACCACTCACTACGAGCTGTGACCCCAATCGCTGTCGCCGGACTGCGACGAGTAGCGTTCAGGTGTGGACCTACCGGTGATGCCACCAATCAAACCGATGCTGGCCAAAGCAATCGCCGGTCTGCCCGAAGAAGCGAAGTACGGCGAAGTGGTGTTCGAGCCCAAGTGGGACGGGTTTCGATGCATCGTGTTCCGCGACGGTGATTCGATCGAGCTCGGTTCTCGGAACGAACGGCCTCTGACCCGCTACTTCCCCGAGATTCTCGAGCCGCTCAAGGACCGCTTGCCGCAACGTTGCGTGGTCGATGGCGAACTGATCATCGTGCGCAACAACGAACTCGACTTCAACGCCCTTCAACTCCGGCTTCACCCGGCCGAGAGCCGGGTGAACAAGCTCGCCGCCGAGATCCCATCGTCGTTCGTCGCCTTCGATCTCCTGGCGTTGGGCGACGACGACCTCCGCCAGCGCCCGTACCGGGAGCGGCGGGCGCTGCTGGAGAAGGCCCTAGCCGGCACCACCGCCCCGGTGTACCTGACGCCGACCACCACCGACCGCGTCACCGCCAAAGAGTGGTTCGACCGGTTCGAAGGTGCCGGCCTCGACGGGCTGATCGCCAAGGCGGTCGGCGACCCGTACGTCGAGAACAAGCGCACACAGCTCAAGGTCAAGCACATCCGCAGCGCCGATGCGGTAGTGGCCGGCTATCGGGTTCACAAGGATGGCAAAGGTGTCGGTTCGCTTCTGCTCGGGCTCTACGACGACGAGGGGAACCTCCACCACGTGGGGGTCGCCGCCAGCTTCACCGCCAAGCGCCGGTCCGAGTTGCTCGGCGAGCTCGAGCCGCTGCTCGAAGACGCCATGGAGCAGCATCCGTGGCGAGACTGGGCCGAGGCCTATGCCCACCAGTCGACCCAGATGCCGGGGGCGCCACACCGATGGAATGCCCAGCGGGACGGAAGTTGGGTGCCGCTCAGGATCGAGCGGGTGGTGGAGGTGAAATACGGCTCGACGCTGGGCGGTCGATTCCGGGAGGTCACCAAGGTCCTGCGCTGGCGGCCCGACAAGCGGCCCGACGAATGCACCTTCGACCAACTGGATGAGCCGATCCCGGTTGGGGTAGACACCGTCCTGGCAGCACAGGGCTAGCGATGGCGGCTTCGGAGAAGATCACGCTGGCGCTCGCCGGGCGGGAAGTGTCGATCTCCAACCCCGACAAGGTCTTCTTCTCCAAACGGGGGGAGACCAAGCTCGACCTCATCGAGTACTACCGAGCCATCGAGGGCCCGCTGATGAAAGCGATCGGCGGTCGGCCGATCCTCATGCAACGGTTCCCGGACGGGGCGAGCGGAAAGTCGTTTTTTCAGAAACGGGTGCCGAAGGGGGCCCCCGAGTGGCTGGAGACCGCCGTGGTCGCCACCCCGAACGGCACCACCTCAAACGCCGTCGTCGCCGCCGACATAGCCCACGTGGCCTGGGCGGTGAACATGGGCTGTCTCGGGTTTCACGGCTGGCCCCACACCGCCGCCGAACCGCAGTTCACCGATGAACTCCGGGTCGACCTCGACCCGTCCAAGGGCATCAAGCTCGAACACATCAAGGCCGTCGCCTTCCAGGTCAGAGACGTGCTGGCCGAGGTCGGAATCGACGTGTACCCCAAGACGAGCGGAAGCCGGGGACTGCATCTCTTCTCCCATCTCGCCCCGGGGTGGGACAGTTACTCGGTCCGGGCCGCCGCGGTGGCATTGGCCCGCGAACTGGAGCGACGCTTCCCCGACACGATCACCGCGAAATGGTGGAAAGAGGAGCGGGGTCAACGAGTCTTCATCGACTTCAACCAGAACGCTCCGCACAAGACCGTGTTTGCCACGTGGTCGGCCCGGGCCAGGGTCGGCGGGCAGGTGTCATGCCCGCTGCGCTGGGACGAGGTCGCCGACGTAACCCCCGACGATCTCACCATCGCCACGGTGCCGGCCAAGGTCGCCGCCGAGGGCAACCCATGGGAGGAGATGTATCGAACCCCCCAAGACATCACCCCGCTCCTGGGGTGGTACGAGCGCGACCTCGAGGCCGGCCTGATGGATGCGCCGTGGCCGCCGGTGTATCCGAAGATGCCGAACGAGCCGTCGCGGGTCAACCCCAGCCGGGCCAAGACACCTGAGGCCTAACCCGGGGGTGTCGGCCGCTGCCTACCCGACCGTGACAGCGGGGTAGAACGCCACGTACTCGGTGATGTGGGTCGCCTTTTCGAACGGGTCCTCGTATTGCCAGGCCACGTTTTCTTTGGTCTCACCGGCGGCGGAAACCGTGTAGTAGCTGGCGTCGCCCTTCCACGGGCAGTGCGTGCTGTGCTCAGTCTTCGAGAAGTAGTCCCAGTTCACGCTGTCGGGCGGGAAGTAGTGATTGCCCTCCACCACTTCGGTGGCATCGGACCGGGCAAGGACAACTCCATTGAAGGTTGCAGTAGGCATGTCATGTGCAAACCCATCGGCACCGGTGATTGTTCCCACCAGAATTTGAGTTTGCTACAACGGCAGTTCGAGCAGGGCAACCTCCTCTTCGGTTCCGTACGGTCGCTGCCGACCGACCTCGACGAAGCCAAACCGCTCATGGAACCTGGAGCTTCGAGGATTGGGAGGCACGGTGTTCACCTCAGCACACATCACGGGTTTGCCGGCAGCTCGGCCGGCGGCGGCGACCCGCTCGTACAACCGATCACCGAAGCCCCGCCCCCTGGTGGCGGGCGACAGCATGATCCTGTCGACGTAAATGAACTCGGGATGGCGATCTGAGAACCACCGATAGTTCGGCGATCGGTAGGCACCGCCATCGACCATCACCACCAGAACGCCCTCGACCGCTCCATCCAGTTCGATCACCGCGAAGAGGAACGACTCGGCGATCAGGTGGTCGAGGCGATCCCGATCCATCGGACCCACTTCGGGGACGTTGGCGGCGTTGAGCGCCATGACCGCCTCGGCGTCTGACTCGGTGAAGTCCCTGATCAACGGTTGCCCGCCAGCCGCTCGGCTCGAGTGACGATGTCGGGCGCCACCAGCAGTTCGGCCGCTTCTGCGATGGCGTCGGTCGGTCCGGTCCAGCGCAGTTCCTCGACCGTTGAGATCGTGGGGGCCGACTCATCGAGGGTTGCCAGCTTCTTGAACAACAGCGCATCGGCGATGTTGTCGCGCAAGGTCTCGGACAGCTTGGCCGCACCCCGCACCGTCACCTCCCATTGGCCATGGTGAGCGGGAATGTTCTCGATGCTGCCGTAGTGGGCGAGGACGGCGGCTGACGACTTGGCTCCCCATCCTTTCAATCCGGGGAATCCATCGGCGGAGTCGCCGGTGAGAGCCAGCCAATCGGGGATCGACTCCGGCGGCACGCCGAACTTCTCGATCACGTCGGCAACATCGAAAAGCCGGTTGCGTCGGCTATCGAGCTGAAGCACCCGACCGGCCCGTACCGATTGGGCGAGATCTTTGTCGGCGGTGCACAGCAGCACTCGATCCACGTTGGGGTCAGCGGCGGCGACCGCGGCGGCCGATGCCATGCCATCGTCGGCCTCGAACTCGACCATCGGGAACAGCGCGAAGCCACACGCCTCGATGGCCAGTTCGAGCGGCTCGAACTGGTCTTTGATCTCCGGCTCGATCCCGGATCCGTCTTTGTAGGGCGCATACAGATCGTTGCGGAAGCTCTCGATCACATGGTCGGTCGCGATTCCGAGATGGGTCACCCCCTCTTCGAGCATGCCGAACAGGTTCCTGACCACCGCTCTGGCGGCGCCGACCTCGAGACCGTTGGCGTTCCGCCGAGACGGACGCCCGGGGGCGAAGAACTGACGGAACAGTTCGTAGGTCCCGTCGACGAGGTGCACTTCGATTCCCACGCATCCAAGCTAACTGCTTAGTATCGATCCCATGGTGGGAGTCGCTCATCGCTAGGGTCACATCTCCCCCACTCCCGAGCCGAAGCGATCTTCTCACGATCGCCCTCACCTTCCTCGCCCTCGGCATCACGACGCAGGTGATCCTGCTCGACGCCGGCACGTCGCTGAGGAGGGCTTGGATCGCCAGCGCCGTGATCTACAGCGCAACCAGCCAGTTCGCCTATTTGGCGGTGGTGCAGGCTGGCGGCTCCGAGCTGGCCGCGATCGCGGCGGGCTGGATCGTCGCATCTCGGTTCGGCATCCTCGCCGTGGCGATCACCCGGATCTTCAGGGATGGAGTGCTGCTCAAGGCGGTGGCCGCGGTTCATGCCTTCGACATCAACGCAGGGCTCGGCTTGGCCCAGCCGGATCGCTCCCGGGCCAAGCGAGCGTTTTGGGCAGCAACCTTGGCAATGATGGTCGGCTGGTTCATCGGCATCACCGTCGGCACGTTCCTCGGCGATGTCATGGGCGACACCCAACGGTTCGGTATCGATGCGTTGTTCCCGGCCGCCCTTCTGGCGATCGTTGGCAATGCCTTGCGAACCCGCAACGGCCTGGTGGCAGGCGCTGTCGGGGCGCTGATCTGCGGGCTGCTCATTCCTGTTGCCCCCGCCGGGATCCCGATCATTCTGAGTGTCGGTGGTGTCGCCGCTGCGATCGCCCTCGAGCGAAACGACGTTACGTGACAACCGTGGCGATCGTGGCGTTGGCCGCCGGCGTGTGGGGTCAGCGACTCGCGGGCATGTTTCTCGTCGGTCCCCTGCTCGACCGTCGGCCGGTCCTGGCCCAAGCGGCCTCGCTGATTCCGGCGGCGGTCATCTGTGCGGTGATCGTGCAGCTTTCGATCGCCGACGGGAAGTCGTTGGTGATCGATGAGCGGCTCGCCGGCTTGGCCGTCGCTGGTGTACTCGTGTGGCGTAAAGCGCCGTTCATCGTGATCGTCGTCGCGGCGGCGGCAACGACGGCGGCACTGAGGGCTATCGCCTAGTCAGGGTCGGATCACGTGAGCGACCGACGGGCTGGTCCGGCCGCTCAGCACCTCGAGGTACACATCGATTCCTCGCTCCAGCCCATCGACGTGCTGAACGGTGAGCGACTCGTCGGCGAGAGGAAGAAACGCGGCCCACTCGGCGGCCAACCGTCGTTGGAGTTCGGCCATCCCCCAGTCCTTGGCCCGCACTTGAATGCGCGTGGGGGCGAAGAAGAACTCCTGCTTGGGACCCGGCATCGGAGCCGGTTCGGGCCGATCAGCGTCCCAGTGGGTGCCGCCGATCACCGCCGAGTGCTTGAGGTCGTCGCCGTAGTGCTCGTGCACAGCCCGCACGACGTTCTGATTGCCGGCGAAATCGATGAGCACGGTCGGGCCGGCCGGCAGTGACTCGAGCTCGTCATAGGCGATGACCGTGTCGTAGCAGCCGAGGCTCTCGACGAACTCACGGTTGGAGGGAGAAGTGAGACCGATCACCGTTATGCCGGGTCGCTTGCGCAGGAGGTGGGCAGTTCCGAATCCCGTCTTGGACGAGGCGCTGGTAGCGACCACCTGGATGCCGGCGAAGAAGTCGGCATCAGCGAGGAAGTCGTCGATGAGGAAGGCGGTGAAGAACAGCGGCTGGAGGAGCATGCGGGCGTCTTCGCCGTCTGCTTCATAGGAGGGGTCGCCAACGCAACGCACGTAGCTGTTGTAGGCGGCCGGCAAGTCGGCACGATGAGCCGAACGGTCGACGAATGACGCCGGCGTGATCCGGTCGGGTTCGACCACGAGGCTCTGTCCCATCGGGAAGTACCCATAGATCCGTTCCCCGACGTCGAGGGTGTCGACGGTGGTCTCGGCCACCGTGGCGAACCCCCATACGGGCACGACGCCGTAATCTCTCCCACCCGGAGCGGGGAAGAACTGCCAGTAGCTCATCATGTCGCCGAAGACCGCGTAGGTGATGTTGTTGGCCGTGAGGCCGAACGAGTCAACCGTGAGCCGAGCCTGCCCATCGGCGAGCGAGACTTGCTCCTCCTCGCTGACCCGTGCCTCGTGGAGCTCGCCCTTTCGGACTTCGATAATCGACGTTGTCTCTGCCATGTTTCGACCCTACGGGCGCCTGTTCTCGTCGCCGACCCGACCCCGGCGGTCATACTGGGCCTGATGAGCGGCGAGGCGAACCGACCCCGGCTGTATGTGGGGTGTGCGATGTGGGCTCACCGGCCATGGGTGGGTCGCTGGTTTCCCGGCGGGACGGCCGGCGGAGGGGAACTCGCGGCCTACGCCACGTGGTGTACGACCGTTGAGGGAAACACCACGCACTACGCCACGCCCAAACTGGAAACGGTCGCCCGCTGGGCCGCGCACGCCCCTACCGACTTTCGGTTCTGCTTCAAGGTGCCGAGATCGATCACCCATGAGAAGCGGCTGCGCAACGTCGAAAGCGAGATCGCGGCCTTCCTCGAGGTCCTCGCCCCGTTGCACGCCAACCTCGGCCCGGTTCAGCTTCAGCTGCCGGCCAGCTTTGGTCCCGACGACCTGCCGACGCTGGCCGATGCGTGCCTCCACATCCCGCGCTCGGTCGACTGGGCGGTCGAAACCCGCCATCCCGAGTTCTCCGCCGGCGGCGGCCTGGAACGCGAGCTCAACGATCTGTTGGCCAGGACCGGCATCAACCGGGTGATCCTGGACAGCCGCACCCTGTTCTCGGTCGCTCCTGAAACACCGTCGGAACACCAAGCGTGGGAGCGAAAGCCGCGGCTGCCGGTGCGGCCGGTGGCCACCGCCAGCCAGCCGCTCGTCAGGATCATCGGCGGCAGCAGTCCCCGTGCCACGATCGATGGGTGGAGCCAGTGGGTTCCCAAGATCGCTGACTGGTGCCAAGAGGGCGTGAAACCCCATGTGTTCATCCACACCCCCGACAATCACGACACACCGAGCCTGGCCCGCTACTTCCATGCAGATGTCGCCTCGCTGGTGCCCGACCTCGAACCGCTTCCGACCCCGGTGGAGGCAGACCATCAGCTCGGTCTGTTCAGCTAGTCACATCGGTCACTCGACGGCTCCCCAACGACAGGTCAGCGGTACCGTGCGGCAATGACCGATCTCGCCGCTCCAACCACGGTGGCTAGCACCGAGAGGGATGCGGCAAGTGGGCTTCTCGGTGCCGGGATTGCTGTTTTGGCATGGGGCGCCGGTTCGGTCATAGCGAAGTCGATCGACATGGGCGGCATGGCGATCGCCATCTACCGATTCGGACTATTCGCAGTGCTGCTGATCGGCTGGCTCGTGATCCGACGGGTTCGTTTCGACATGCACGTCATGCGGCATTCGGCCCTGGGCGGAATCGCGTTGGGGGTCGATGTCGCTCTGTTCTTCTCGGCGATCAAGCTGACCAACGTCGTGAATGCGACGCTGATCGGTTCGCTTCAACCGATCTTCGTCGGCATTGTCGCCGCCACGATCTTCGGTGAGCGGATCGCCCGGCGCGACGTCGCATGGTCAGGCGTTGCGATCACCGGTGTCGTACTGGTGGTGTTGGCCTCCAATGGCACACCACAGTGGAGTCTGCGCGGCGATCTCCTCGCCCTCGGTGCCACAATGGCATGGGGCGCCTACTTCGTGGCCTCAAAGCAGTCGAAGGGCAAGATCAGTCCAACCCAATTCACCGCCGGCACGTCGCTGTGGACGGCGATCGTGAACGTGCCGCTCGGCTTGGCGTTCGGCCAGGACCTGTCCTGGCCAACGGCGGAGAGTTGGAAGTGGCTCATCTTCATGGTTCTGAGCGCCGGCTTGGTCGGCCACTCGCTGATGAACTGGTCGCTGGTGAGGATCCCTCTGTGGATCGGCTCGGTGATGACACTCCTGATCCCGATCGTGGCGTCGCTGATCGCCTGGCGATTCCTCGACGAGCCGCTCAGCGTCCAGCAGGTCGCGGCCATGGGCCTTGTATTGGGTGCCCTGGCGGTCATCATCCGCAACCAGTCGAGCCAGAAGTTGCGGGAGCGAAACCTGAAGGTGGGCTCGAACCCCTAGGTAGGAATCGTGCAGACGAGGTCGGTCGAGGGATCCCGATCGATTCGCTTGGCGGTGTAATAGCCGTGGGGGCCATCGTTGCTGAGGGCGTACGCGTTGGTCCTGTTCGGATCGCCCGCCACAGCGATGAGGAACCGGGACGGTGACGGAACGATCGGTACCAACCGGTCGGGATCATCGCTCTCGGCAAAGACGGCGGGCACGTGACCCTCGGCGGCGAGCTCGCTCAGTGTCCGACGGCCGGCCGTGAGGTTGCTCCACTCCCCCACGAACTTCTCGAACTGCAAGGCCGGAATCCGAGCGTGTTCGAACAGACCCTGCCTCACGTCGTCCTTGGACCATCCGTGTCGGGCGAAGGTGCGGGCGAGAATGGGTGAGAGGATCAGCAATGGCCGAAACTGGTCGCTGCCCAGTCCATACACGTGCGTGAGGTCCCAGGCGCTGACCCGGGTGAGGCCATTGGCGAGGTAGGGAAGGATTTCTTCGGGGGCTGAGCCGTAGACGCTTCCGATGATCGTGCCCGAATTGAAGCGCGCCATCGTGAGCACGTCATCGTCAGATCCGAACCCGAAGTCTTCGGCCACCGAGGGCCAGCCGATATCGAGCAGAGCGGCTCGGTCCTCGGCCAGCACCACCCGAAACGTGTTGCCAAAGGTCGCCTTATCGTGCTCATCAGGAGTGAAGTCGAACACGTTGCGCAGGAACAACCGGAGCCAGCGGCCGACCGAGGTATTGGCTCTGGTTCCATCCCGCAGCGCCCCGGGCCCCGAGTTGAACCCCATCTGGGCAGCACCCGGCCCGTCGAGGATCATCAGCGCATCAGCGCCGGTGGTGTTGCCGGAGTGCTCGGCACCGTAATCCGGGTCGACGAGCACCTCAGCGGCGGCGAGTAGTACCGGGAGGTGTTCGGGGGCGCACCCGGCCATCACCGCATTGACCGCCACCGACCACACGGTGACATCCCGACCCGACGACGGAGCAATCCCCAGCACGTTCCATGGGTCGTGACCGAGCGGCGCCAAGAACCGCTCGACCCGTTCCCTGGTGGGGGGCAGGAACGGTGACCCGTCGCTCCAACCCCTTTCCACAAATCGCTCGTTGATCTCGTCGATAGTGCCCGACACGACGATGTCGAGCGCAGTCGGCTCGGCGGCCTCTCCATCGGCACCTTCGGACCGAGCTTCGGTGAGCCCGACCACCACCTGCTCCACGGTGACGTCGGCGAGGTTCTTGAGCATCTCGTCGGTGGGTTGGGCGTCGACATGGCCGACCAGGACACCGAGGGGCAGATCATCGAGCCCGTGACCGCGGCCGGTGGCCCGTCCCTGCCCGATGAATCCTTCGCACACCAGGGACACCGAAGGAATCCCGGCTAGTTCGGCCGCAATCGATGCCCGCATCACGGCGGGCGTACAGCTACCTCAACACCCCACACCCGAGACCACGGCATCGATGTGGCGGCTTCGCAGAGCCTCGGGCAGCGCCGAGATCATCTCCTTCTCATCGCCGCCGTGGATGTTGCCGAACACGTCGTAGTCGATGATTTCGATCGCTGGGAACCGTTGCCGCAGGTGATCGGCCAGCGCCGGGAAGATCTCGTCGCCCCTGAATACGTAGTCCCACAGAAAAGCGATACGCACGCCATCGAGATCGTCGAGGCGAGAGGCGAGCGAGACGCTCTGCACGCCGCGGGCTGACTTCGGCCAAACGACTTCGTAGACAGGCTCCATGGGTCCAGTGTGCCTCGGACCAGGGTGGCGTAGGTGATGGTGTTAGTCGTGAGGCCGAACGAGTCGACCATGAGCCGGGCCTGCCCGGGCGTCAGCCGAGCCATTTTGGATGACGTCAGGCGAATGTCGTGAAGCTCTGATCTCCTCGGTTCGGCCATCGAGGTTGTGTCTCCCATCGCTTGACCCAATGGCCCACGCGGAATATGCACCTAGTTACGGCGTCGGGTATGCTCCGCTATCTTTGCAAGGCGGAAAGGTCCTGACTGTCGGTTTCCTGGTGGACTCTCGACGGCCCGAAGGACATAACGGAGAGAACTTCATGATTCGTCGCGGAACCGGCGGCACAGACGGCGGCAGGAACAGCGCAGTTTTCATCGGCGGCCAGTCGCTGCTTTTGGAGTGCCTCAACGAATACACGGGGGGCGGACACAAGGTCCACGCTGTCGTGACCGACGACCGCGACGTCCGCGCGTGGGCCGAGCAGCGCCAGATTAAGGTCCTCTCGCCCGAAGACGACGTTCGGAGCGAACTCGGCCGGGCCTCCTTTGAGTATCTCTTCATCGTTGCGCATCTCGAGGTTCTGCCCCCATCGATCATCGAGCTCCCGCTACGTGCCGCGGTCAACTTCCACGACGGGCCGCTCCCGACCTATGCCGGCCTCAATGCACCCACGTGGGCAATCGCCAACAGCGAGACGACACACGCCATTACCTGGCACGAAGCCACAGCCTCGGTGGATGAGGGGCCGATCATTCACACCGAAACGATAGCGATCGAGGCTGACGACACGTCACTCACCCTGAACGCCAAATGCTTCGAGGCCGGAGCTGCCAGCTTCTCCGAGGTTGTCAACAAACTCGAGGCTTCAGCGCCGCGGGAACCTCAGAACCGAGCGGGGCGCAAGCTCTACCGCCGGTCGGACCTTCCGCCCGCCGCCGTGTCGGTCGACTGGTCATCCGATGCGAGCCACATCGACGCGATCGTTCGGGCGCTCGACTTCGGCCCCTACCCCAACCCGATGGCGACAGCCAAAACGTGGTTCAACGGGGTTCCTCTGATGCTGAAGTCCGTGCGAGTCGAGACCACCGCCTCGGACCTACCCCCGGGAACCGTGATCGATCGATCGGGCGAGCAGATCAAGGTGTCGACGACCACCAACGATCTGGCGATCGAATGGCTCGGCACCGTCGACGGCAAGCCGTACGACGCCCCCGGATTGGACCGGCTCGGATTGATTCCGGGTTCGCGGTTCGATCCACCCGACGATTCCCACGATTCCGCTTTCGAGTTGACCACCGAACTGCACCGAAACGAGCGCTACTGGACCGACCAGCTCAGCCGTGCCGCAGTTGTCGACCTTCCTCAGGGAACCGGAACCGAGCGCAGGGTGCGAGATCTCCCGGCATTGACGACACCGCCATCTCTTCGTGCCTCGCTCGAGAACGTTGCAGCCGGAGAACAGACTGATTCTGTGCTGGGCCTGGTGACCCTGTTTCTGGCGCGAGCGCTCGGACCGGAGCGCGGCACGATCGCCTTCGAACCTGCCGGTGACCTGCACCCGCTCATATCGCCTTTCGTGCCCCTCTCATGGCAGTTGAGTCCGACCCAAACAGTCGAAGGTTTCCTGCGGCAGTTCGCCGTCGATCTCGGCGAGCTCCGAAATCACGAGCGCTTCGCTCGCGACCTGGTTCACCGCCATCCCGAACTCGAAGACGCCGCCGACTGGCTGACCGCACCCAGAGTGGCGCTCGGAGGGTCAGAATCAACTGGTAACACTCTGTTTAACGCAGAGGGCGTGGCGCTGCTGTTGTCCGTCACCGACGACGGCAGCACGATTCGCTGGACGTTCGATGAAAGCCGAATCGACAGCGCCGCAGTTGCGATGCTTCACGCACGGTTTGCCGCGTTCGTCGAGTCGGTTGGCGACCTCAACTCCAACGTTTCGGAGCTGAACATGCTCGCCGACGACGAGCGAGAACTCATCTTCGGCGAGTGGATCGCAACCGATGCTCCCGCCAACGAGCCGAAGTGCCTCCACCAGCTGGTGGAGGAACAAGCGTTGCGTACCCCTGACACCCCCGCCCTGGTCTTCGACGGTCGCAAACTCACCTACAGCGAACTCGAGCGACGAGCCAACCTCGTCGCACAGACCCTCAACGAGCGAGGCCTCGGCCGAGGGGACCGTATTGCCGTAGTGATGCCGCGAAGCGAGCATATGGTTGTTGCCCTCTTGGGAATCCTCAAGGTCGGGGCGGCCTACGTTCCTCTCGACCCGGACTATCCCATAGAACGTCTCCAGTTCATGGTGGAGGATTCTGGGGTCGTCGCCATTCTGGCAGATTCAACCGCCTCCACCTTGCTCTCGGTCGACGTGGAGACGGTGCTTGTCGACCAAATCGATTTCGAGGCCGAAGCCTCGGCCGCTGTGCCGGCAGTCGTCGCCGACAACGACCTTGCCTACATGATCTACACGTCGGGGTCAACGGGGAAGCCGAAGGGGGTGATGATCGAACACCGATCAGTGGTGAATTTCTGCCGAGCGATGGATCGTCGATTGCAAGTCGAGGACCCCGGCGTCTGGTTGGCGGTCACGAGCATCAGCTTCGACATCTCCATCCTCGAGCTGTTCTGGACCTTGACGCGAGGTTTCACCGTGGTCCTGAGCCGCGGCGACGAGCTGCCCAGTTCGGGAACGAACGGCTCAGAAGCCAGACCGATGGATTTCAGTCTCTTCTACTTCTCGACCGACGAACGGACCGACTCAGCAAACAAATACGACCTGCTGCTGAAGGGTGCCAAGTTTGCCGACGAGCATGGCTTCTCCGCCGTCTGGACTCCTGAACGCCACTTCCACGCGTTTGGCGGGCTCTACCCCAATCCTGCAGTGGCCGGCGCAGCGATTGCGGCGATCACCGAATCAGTGGAGATTCGTGCCGGGAGCTGTGTGTTGCCGCTGCATCATCCGGCTCGTGTAGCCGAAGAGTGGGCTGTAGTCGACAACATCTCCGGTGGCCGAGTCGGTGTTTCCTTCGCTTCGGGCTGGCAACCCGACGATTTCGTGCTCTTGCCGACCAACTACGAGAGCCGCAACGACGACCTCATCGAGAACATCAACACCGTGAAGGCGTTGTGGCGCGGAGAGGCTCGCTCATTCGACGGACCCTACGGTCGGGTACAGACCGAAACGCTCCCCCGGCCGATCCAACCCGAGCTCCCTGCGTGGCTCACTGCAGCCGGGAATCCGGCCACGTTCGCACGAGCCGGCGCGGCGGGACTGAACCTACTGACCCATCTCCTGGGGCAGTCGGTCGAAGAACTCGCAGACAAAATCAAGCTTTACCGCAAAGCTTGGCGCGACGCTGGTCACCCGGGGTCGGGTCACGTGTCGCTCATGCTCCACACCCTCGTCAGCGACGATCCAACCTCGATCCGCGACATCGTTCGCGACCCGATGAAGGCCTATCTGTCGAGTGCCACCAACCTGATTCGGGGCCACGCCTCGACATTCCCCGCCTTCCGAGGTGCTACTTCGTCCGCCGAGGTCGACGAGTTGTTCGATTCGATGTCCGACGCGGACCGTGAGGCGCTCCTCGAGCATTCGTTCAACCGGTACTACGAGACGAGCGGTCTCTTCGGATCCCCAGAGTCGTGCCTAGTGCAGATTCAGAGGCTCAAGGGACTTGGTGTAGACG